>JALZDI010000215.1 GCA_030862655.1 Actinomycetota bacterium
GAGCGGTCCAGCTTGTGGACCATCCCCGCGAGCACGTCGACGGCGGCCTCCAGCACCTCCTCGGCCTCGACGGTGTCGGGCGAGGCTGCCTGCGTCGCGGCAGCGGGGTCCGGCAGCAGGTCGTCCAGGTCGCCGACGAGGTCGTAGCCCTGCTCCCGCAGGTACGCGCAGATCTCCTCCATCCGCGGCCGCAGCCAGGCGTGCTCCTCCGCCGGCAGCACCAGCCGCCGCTGGTCCGGGCGCTGCTCCAGCACGCGGCGGGCGATGAAGTTCTTGACCCACCGGGAGTAGGTGCGGCCGCGGATGTCGCCGACAACCCGGGCGTTGAGCCGCCGCAGCAGCTCGGCCTCGACCAGGCCGAGGGACTCGTTGGCCCGGCGCACCTTGAGCGAGTACGGCGAGGGGTCCAGCCCGAGCACGGAGCAGAACCGCTGCCACAGCAGGCTCGGGTCGGTACCCGAGCGCGGCACCGTGACCACGTGGATGCGCTCGGGCGGCACGCGGCCGGCCCAGCGCGACAGCACCTCGCGGGGGTCCTGCTGGTCCCAGAACCGCCGGCCCAGCGGCGTCGTGTCGTCGTCGCCGCGCACCGCGGCCAGGTAGTCGCGCCACGGCATCGCCCCCTTGTTGCGCATGTGCGTCTGCCACATGCTCGGCACCACCTTGGCCAGGTCGCGCGCGGTGTAGACCACGTGCACCTCGGCCGGCTCCAGCGAGGAGACGATGCGGTCCACCTGGCGCTTGGTGGCCCGCGACAGGGACTCGGCCGAGACCACCGCGACCGGGCCGTCCCACTCGCGCACCTCGGCGGCCAGCCGGTCCCACCGCCCGTGCACCCTGCCCTCGCCGTGCAGCTTCTTGCCGAGTACGTCGACCGCAGCGATCGCCTGCTGGACGCTCTCCCCCAGGGGCAGGCAGTAGCCCCGCCCGGCCAGCGCCTGGCGGTTCTTGTCCAGCACCAGCTGCAGGAACGTGGTGCCGGACTTGTACGGCCCGACGTGCAGGAACACTGTGGCGGTCATCGAAGGCCTTCTCTTGCTCGGCATCGGACGGCTGACGCCGCCGGCTCATGCTAGGGCCTGCACCACCCGGGACGGGCTCGGCCTGCCGAGCTCGCCAGCCATCCAGACGCTGGTGCGCACCAGCGACTCCAGGTCGACGCCGGTGTCGACGCCCAGGCCGTCGAGCATCCAGACCAGGTCCTCGGTGGCCAGGTTGCCGGTGGCGCTCTTGGCGTAGGGGCAGCCGCCGAGGCCCCCCGCGGACGCGTCGAGGGTGGTGACCCCGCAGTGCAGCGCGGTCAGCGCGTTGGACAGCGCCTGCCCGTAGGTGTCGTGGAAGTGCATCGCGAGCCGGTCGACGCCGAGCCCGCCCTCGCCGAACGCCGCCAGCAACGCGCGCACATGGCCCGGCGTACCCGCGCCGATGGTGTCGCCCAGCGACAGCTGCGAGGCACCGAGGTCGAACAGCCGCCGGCCGACCTCGACGACCTGGCCGACGGGCACCTCGCCCTCCCACGGGTCGCCGAAGCACATCGAGACGTAGGCGCGCACGTCCAGCCCGGCCTCGCGGGCCCGCGCCACGGTCGGCTCGAACATCGCGAACTGCGCGTCGAGGCTGCGATTGAGGTTGCGCCGGGCGAAGGTCTCGGTGGCGCTTCCGAAGATCGCGATCTCGCGCACCCCCTTGGCCAGAGCCCGCTCCAGGCCGCGATTGTTGGGCACCAGCACCGGCATCCGCACCGGGCCGCCGAGGTCGACGCGGTCGAGCAGGTCCTCGGCATCGGCGAGCTGCGGCACCCACGTGGGGTGCACGAAGCTGGTGGCCTCGACGACTCCGAGGCCCGCCTCGACCAGCCGGGACACGAACTGTGCCTTGACCTCCACCGACACGGTCGCCTGCTCGTTCTGCAGCCCGTCGCGCGGGCCCACCTCGTAGACGGTGACGCGGGCGGGGAGCCGCTCGTCGGTGACGACCTGGGGTGTGCGCATGACCGGTCAGCCCTCCTGCTCCGGGGTCGCCCGGTCGACGACGAACAGCGTGCGGCCCAGCTCGACCTGGTCGCCGACGCGTGCGTCCACCTCACGCACGACGCCGTCGTAGGGCGCCTTGAGCGCCAGCTCCATCTTCATCGCCTCCATCACCCCCAGGGTCGCACCCGCGGCGACCTCGGCGCCCACCTCGGTGTTGACCGCCAGCACCGTCCCCGGCATCGGCGCGGCGACCGAGCCGTCGGAGTGCGCCTGCTCGCTCGCCGGGCCGAACGCGTCGGGACGGGCGAACACGTGCGGCTGGCCGCGAAAGCCCACGGTGACCTGGTGGGCGTCGATCTCCACGTGCGCCTCGTAAATCACCCCGTCGATCTCCAGCCGGAGCAGCCCGGGCGGCCCCGCGGCGGGCCGGACCTGCCACTCGTGCTCGCCGGAACGGACGGTGCCGCCCGCGCGGTCGACGGTCACCACGCCGCTGCCGAGCTCGACCGGGACCGGTGCGGCGTCCGCACCGCTGCGCCACCCGTCACCGGCGCCGAACGGGTGGCTCGGGTCGGCCGCCGCGGACACGTGCGCGAGTTGCCAGGCCGCGATGCACAGCACCTCAGGCGGCTCGTCTCGGCTGAACTCGTCGAGGTGCTGGTCCAGCCATCCGGTGTCGATCCGGCAGTCGCGGAACGCCGCCGACCCGGCGAGCTGGCGCAGGAACCCGACGTTGGTGGTCAGGCCGAGCACAGCGGTGTCGTCGAGCGCCTGCAACAGCGAGCTGCGGGCCGCCTCACGGGTGGCGCCGTGCACGATCACCTTGCCGAGCATGGGGTCGTACGACGTCCCGACGCGCTGGCCGGACTCCAGCGCGGCGTCGACGCGGGCGTTGCCGGGCCAGGCGACGGTGGAGGCGAGCCCGGCCTGCGGCAGGAAGCCGGCGTAGGGGTCCTCGGCGTAGACCCGGGCCTCGATCGCGTGCCCGGAGAGGGTGACCTCCTCCTGCGTGAGCGGCAGCGGCAGCCCCTGCGCCACCCGCAGCTGCAGCGCCACCAGGTCGAGTCCGGTGACCATCTCGGTGACCGGGTGCTCGACCTGCAGCCGGGTGTTCATCTCCAGGAAGAACAGCTCGTCCCCGGCTACCAGGAACTCGACCGTGCCCGCGTTGACGTAGCCGACCTGCTCGGCCAGCCGCACGGCCGCGCCGGTCAGCCGGGCGCGCATGTGGTCGTCGATGGTCGGCGCCGGCGCCTCCTCGAGCACCTTCTGGTGCCGGCGCTGGGTGGAGCAGTCGCGCTCGAACAGGTGCAGCACGTGCCCCTGTTCGTCGCCGACGACCTGCACCTCGACGTGCCGCCCGTGCTCGACGTACCGCTCGACCAGCAGGGTGTCGTCGCCGAACGCCGACGCCGCTTCTCGTCGTGCTGACGCAAGTGCGTCGTCGAGGTCGCCGGGCCGGCGGACGATGCGCATGCCCTTGCCGCCACCGCCGGCCGCAGCCTTCACCAGCAGCGGGTAGGGAACGTCCTGGAGCACCTCAGCGGTCTCGGTGAGCTCCACCGACGGGACGACCGGCACGTCGGCGGCGATCGCGATCTTGCGGGCCTCGTCCTTGCGGCCCATCGCCTCGATCACGCCCGGGGCCGGGCCGATGAACACCAGCCCCGCCTCGGTCACGGCGCGCGCGAACGCGGCCCGCTCGGACAGGAACCCGTAGCCGGGGTGCACCGCCTCGGCGCCGGTGCGCCGCGCGGCGGCGATGACCGCGTCGACGTTCAGGTAGGACTCCGCGGCCGCCGCGGGCCCGAGCCGCACCGCGGTGTCGGCCTCGCGCACGTGCGGCGCCTCGCGGTCCACGTCGGAGTAGACCGCGACCGTGCGCAGGCCTGCGGCGCGAGCCGCGCGCAGCACGCGGATGGCGATCTCGCCGCGGTTGGCGACCAGGACGGTTCCGAACCTCATCGCACCCCTCACATCCGGAAGATGCCGTAGGACGGCTCGGGGATCGGGGTGCCGGCCGCGGCCGCCAGCCCCATGCCGAGCACCCGCCGCGTCTCGACCGGGTCGATCACACCGTCGTCCCACAGCCGCGCCGTGGAGTAGTACGGCGAGCCCTGCCGCTCGTACTGCTCGCGGATCGGGTCCTTGAACGCCTCCTCGTCCTGCGCCGACCACTCCTCGCCGCGCGCCTCGATCCCGTCGCGGCGCACGGTCGCGAGCACCGACGCGGCCTGCTCGCCGCCCATCACCGAGATCCGCGCGTTGGGCCACATCCACAGGAAGCGCGGGTCGTACGCCCGCCCGCACATGCCGTAGTTGCCCGCACCGAACGAGCCGCCGATGACCACGGTGAACT
>JALZDI010000216.1 GCA_030862655.1 Actinomycetota bacterium
TCAACGACGACGACCGGGCGCTGGACGCGCTGATCCCGGACTCGCCGAACCAGCCCTACGACATGCACACCGCGATCGAGGGCGTGCTCGACGACGGCGAGTTCCTCGAGGTGCAGCCGCTGTACGCGCCCAACATCGTCGTCGGCTTCGGCCGCGTCGAGGGCCGCTCGGTCGGCGTGGTCGCTAACCAGCCGATGCAGTTCGCCGGCACCCTCGACATCAAGGCCTCGGAGAAGGCGGCGCGGTTCGTGCGCACCTGCGACGCTTTCAACGTGCCGGTGCTGACGTTCGTCGACGTGCCCGGGTTCCTGCCCGGCACCGACCAGGAGTGGGACGGCATCATCCGCCGTGGCGCCAAGCTGATCTACGCCTACTCCGAGGCGACCGTGCCGCTGGTCACGGTGATCACCCGCAAGGCCTACGGCGGCGCGTACGACGTGATGGGGTCCAAGCACCTCGGCGCCGACATCAACGTCGCCTGGCCGTCGGCGCAGATCGCGGTGATGGGCGCGCAGGGCGCGGTGAACATCCTGTACCGCAAGGAGCTGGCCGAGGCCTCCGACGTGGAGCAGCGCCGGCAGGAGCTGATCACCGAGTACGAGGACACGCTGGCCAACCCCTACATCGCGGCCGAGCGCGGCTACGTCGACGCGGTGATCGCCCCGCACGAGACGCGGCTGGAGGTCGTGCGCGCGCTGCGGATGCTGCGCAACAAGCGGGCCACCCTGCCGCCGAAGAAGCACGGGAACATCCCGCTGTGACGCCGACCGAGGGGCATGACGACACGAGAACGCACGGACCGGGCCCGGATGTGAGCGATCCGGTGTCAGGGCGTCGAGCACCGATGCTGCGGGTGGTGCGCGGCGACGCGACGGCCGAGGAGGTGGCGGCGCTGGTGGCGGTGCTCTCGGCGCGCGCTGCCGCGGCGGCCGCGGCCGAGAGACCCGCCCCGCGCCGGTCGGAGTGGGCCGGGCACGAACGGCGGATGCGGCGGCCGGTGCACCCCAGCCCGAACGGCTGGCGGGCCAGTGCGTTTCCGCGGTGACACGCACCGACGGTCGGCGCACGTGTCTGCACACGCCAGCTGACGAACTGCGGTGCTCCGGGCCGGTTGGCGACCATCGCGTCGACCAGCGCAGGACCGGCCCCACGTTTCGGTAGCCTCGGCGCGTGCCTCCACGACTGGTGCTCGCGTCGGCGTCGCCGGCGCGGCTGGCGACGCTGCGGCGCGCCGGGCTCGACCCGGAGGTCGAGGTCTCCGGCGTGGACGAGGAGCACGTCGAGGCAGACGGCCCGAAGGACGTGGCGCTCGAGCTCGCCCAGCGCAAGGCGCAGGCCGTCGCGACCAGGGTGACGGGCGCACCCTCGGGTCCCGCGCTGGTGGTCGGCTGCGACTCGGTGCTCGAGCTCGACGGCGACGCGCTGGGCAAGCCCGGCTCGGCGGAGGAGGCCGTACGCCGGTGGAAGGCGATGCGCGGCCGGTCCGGCGTACTGCACACCGGGCACTGCGTGGTCGACACCGCCACCGGCCGGACCGAGTCCGCTGCTGCGTCGACGACCGTGCGCTTCGCCGACGTCTCCGACGCCGAGATCGACGCCTACGTCGCCACCGGTGAGCCTCTCGACGTCGCCGGCGCCTTCACCATCGACGGTCTCGGCGGCGCGTTCGTGCGCGGCATCGACGGCGACCCGCACAACGTCGTCGGCATCAGCCTGCCGCTGCTGCGGGACCTGCTCGTCGTGGTCGGCGTCTCCTGGCCCGACCTCTGGGCTACTCGACCGGCAGACCCAGACCCCGGGCGATGAGCATCCGCTGCACCTCTGAGGTGCCCTCGCCGATCTCCAGCACCTTCGCGTCGCGGTAGAACCGCGCGACCGGGTACTCCTCCATGAAGCCGTAGCCGCCGAACACCTGCGTGGCGATGCGGGTGGCCGTCACCGCGGACTCGGTCGCGTAGAGCTTGGCGATCGCCGCGGCCTGCTTGAACTCCCGGGTGGAGCCGCCGCCGTCCTTGACCGCGGCGGCCTTGTAGACGAGGGTCCGCGCGGCCTCGGCCATCACCGCGAGGTCGGCGATCTGGAAGGCCACGCCCTGCTTGCGCCCGATCGGCACGCCGAACGTGGTGCGCTCACCGGCGTACTGCACGCACTGCTCGAGGCACGCCTGGATGCAGCCGACCGCCAGCGCGGCGATGGCGACCCGGCCGTCGTCGAGGATGGCGAGGAACTGCCCGAAACCACGGCCCCGCGCGCCCAGCAGGTGCGACTCGGGCACCCGCACGTCGGCGAACGTCAGCGGGTGTGTGTCGGAGGCGTGCCAGCCCAGCTTGTGGTAGGCGGGCTCGACGGTGAAGCCGGGCGTGCCGTTGGGCACGATGATCGCCGAGATCTCCGCCGCCCCGTCGGCGTTGGTCCCGGTGCGCGCGGTGACCGTGACCAGCGACGTGATGTCGGAGCCGGAGTTGGTGATGAACTGCTTGGACCCGTTGACCAGCCACTCGCCGTCGCGTAGCTCGGCGCGGGTGCGGGTCGCGCCGGCGTCGGAGCCCGAGCCGGGCTCGGTCAGGCCGAACGCGGCCAGCCGGTGGCCGGCCACCAGGTCGGGCAGCCACCGCTGCTTCTGCTCGTCGCTGCCGAAGGTCAGGACCGGGTTGATGCCGAGCCCGACCGCGGCCTCGAGCGTGATGCCCATCGACTGGTCGACGCGGCCGATCTCCTCGATGGCGACGCACAGGCTGGTGAAGTCGCCGGCCGCGCCGCCGTACTCCTCGGGCGCGGTCAGCCCGAACAGCCCGAGCTTGCCCATCTGCTGCACCACGTCGACCGGGAAGTGGTGCTCGCGATCCCACCTCTCGGCTTGCGGCGCGATCTGCGCTTCAGCGAACTCCCGCACGCTGCGGCGGAACTCCTCGTGCTCGCGAGACAGCTCGAAGCTCATGGGGCTGGCCTTCCGGTCGACGAAGCATTACGCTTACGTAAACGTAAGCCTCTTCACCGTCGGTGGTCAAGGAGTCCCGCGATGCGCACCTGGTCGATCACCGACCTCGCGCAGGAGTACGGCGTCACGCTGCGCACGATCCGGTTCTACGAGGACCGGGGGCTGCTCACACCCGAGCGCCGCGGCACCACCCGGGTCTTCCACAGCCGTGACCGCATCCGCCTGGCGCTGATCCTGCGCGGCAGGCGCCTGGGCTTCTCCCTCGGCGAGATCGCCACCATCGTGGACATGTACGACGCCGAGCCCGGCGAGGCCGGCCAGTTGCGCTACCTGCTCGAGCAGATCGACGTACGCCGGACCGAGCTCGAGCAGCGCCGCAAGGACATCGAGGAGACGCTGGCCGAGCTCGCCGAGGTCGAGCGCCGCTGCGCGGAGGACCTGCGCCGGCTCGACGCCCCGGCTGGCGACGCGTAGCCTCTGTGACAGAACCACTGTCACGATCCGCGGAGAGCGCATGGGCCGCTGGGACGGTCGGTGGGCTGTGGCCCGCCACATCAGCACGCTCGACGGTGAGCGCGACCACGTCGAGGTCTACCGGCTGTCGACCGGCCTCGAGTTCCCCTGGGACTACCGCCGCGCACTCGAGCTAGCGCTGCTGCGCACCCTCGCGATCCCGAGCATCGCCGACCTGCTGGTGGCCACCGGCGAGTTCGCGCGCCGGCCGCAGCGCCGGTACGACGACACCGCGATCCTGATGGGCGAGCTCGCCGCGCACGGCTACGACTCCGAGCGCGGGCGTACCGCGTTGCGCCGGATCAACCGCGCGCACGGGCACTACCGCATCGCCAACGACGACATGCTCTACGTGCTGTCCACGTTCGTGCTCGACCCGGTGCGCTGGATCGACCGGCACGGGTGGCGCCGGCTGCTGCCGCAGGAGCGGCAGGCCTCCTACGCGTTCTACCGCGAGGTCGGCCGGCGGCTGGGCATCTGCGACATCCCTGCCAGCTACCAGGACCTGGAGCGTTTCAGCGCCGAGTACGGCCGGCACCTTCGCCCCGTCCCCGAGGCGGTCGCGCTGCGCGAGGACGTGCTCGGGCTGGTGGCCGGCTGGTTCCCGCGGCCGGTGCAGGGGCTGGCGCGTCGCCTCACCCCGGCCGCGTTCGACGACGAGCTGCTGCACGGCCTCGGCCTGCCGGTCCCACCGCGCTGGCAGCGCCGGGCCGCCGCCGCAGCACTGCGCGCCCGGTCCACCGTCGTACGCCGGATGCCGCCGCGGCGGGTGCCCGCCTTCGACGACGGCTCGGTGAGGTTCCGCGGCTACCCGGGCTACCCCGACGGCCACGACCTGGCGGCGATCGGTGCGCCCGACCCGCCCG
>JALZDI010000217.1 GCA_030862655.1 Actinomycetota bacterium
GGCGTCGGAGGCCCGACCCGAGAGCGGCCCGGGCCGGCTGGGTCGCAGCGCCTCCACCGCGGCGCTCGCCCGGCTGCGGGAGGCCGCCGAGGCGGGGGCGACGGTGTGGCTGGCCTACGTCGACCGTGACGGCGGGCTGACCGAGAGGCTGGTGGACCCGCTGCGGATCGAGGGCGGCTGGCTGACCGCCTACGACCACCGGGCCGACGACGCGCGCACGTTCGCGGTGCACCGCATCAGCGCGGTGTCGCCGGTGCCGACCGGTTAGGTGCCGGTGGGCACACTGGGGGGATGAACGACGGCCCGCTGATCGTCCAGTCGGACAAGACCCTGCTGCTCGAGGTCGACCACGAGCGCGCTCTCGAGTGCCGCAAGGCGATCGCGCCGTTCGCCGAGCTCGAGCGCAGCCCCGAGCACATCCACACCTACCGGCTGACCCCGCTGGGGCTGTGGAACGCCCGCGCGGCCGGCCACGACGCCGAGCAGGTCGTCGACACGCTGCTGAGCTTCTCCCGCTACTCGGTGCCGCACTCGCTGCTGGTCGACGTCGCCGAGACGATGGCGCGCTTCGGGCGGCTGCGGCTGGGCAAGCACCCGACCCACGGGCTGGTGCTGAGCACCACCGACCGGCCGGTGCTCGAGGAGGTGCTGCGCAGCAAGCGGCTCAAGCCGATGCTGGGCGAGCGCGTCGACGACGACACCGTCGTCGTACACCCCTCCGAGCGCGGGAACATCAAGCAGGCGCTGCTGAAGATCGGCTGGCCGGCCGAGGACACCGCGGGCTACGTCGACGGGGAGGCGCACCCGATCGCCCTCGACGAGACGGGGTGGTCGCTGCGGACCTACCAACGCGAGGCCGCCGACTCGTTCTGGCACGGCGGGTCCGGGGTCGTCGTCCTCCCCTGCGGTGCGGGCAAGACGCTGGTCGGCGCGGCCGCGATGGCGCAGGCCCAGGCGACCACGCTGATCCTGGTCACCAACACCGTCGCCGCACGGCAGTGGAAGGACGAGCTGGTACGCCGGACGTCGCTGACGAAGGACGAGATCGGCGAGTACTCCGGTGCGCGCAAGGAGATCCGGCCGGTGACCATCGCGACGTACCAGGTGATGACCTCGCGGCGGAAGGGCGTCTACGGCCACCTGGAGCTGTTCGACGCCCGTGACTGGGGCCTGATCGTGTACGACGAGGTGCACCTGCTGCCCGCGCCGATCTTCCGGCTGACCGCGGACCTGCAGGCGCGGCGACGGATCGGGCTGACCGCGACCCTGGTGCGCGAGGACGGCCGCGAGGGCGACGTGTTCTCGCTGATCGGGCCGAAGCGCTACGACGCGCCGTGGAAGGACATCGAGGCGCAGGGCTGGATCGCACCGGCCGACTGCGTCGAGGTGCGGGTGACGCTCACCGAGCACGAACGGTTCGCGTACTCGACGCTGGAGCCGGAGGAGCGCTACCGGCTCGCGGCCACGACCGGGAGCAAGCAGCGGGTCGTGTCGTCGCTGGTGGAGCAGCACCGCGGCGAGCAGACGCTGGTGATCGGGCAGTACATCGACCAGCTCGACGAGCTCGGCGAGACACTGGGTGCCCCGGTGATCAAGGGCGACACCACGGTCAAGGAGCGGCAGCGGCTGTTCGAGGCGTTCCGGACCGGGGAGATCTCGCTGCTGGTCGTCAGCAAGGTGGCGAACTTCTCCATTGACCTGCCCGAGGCGGGCGTCGCGATCCAGGTGTCCGGCACGTTCGGGTCACGGCAGGAGGAGGCGCAGCGGCTCGGCCGGCTGCTGCGGCCCAAGGCCGACGGCCGGGCGGCCCGGTTCTACGCCGTGGTGTCGCGCGACACCGTCGACGCCGACTTCGCCCAGCACCGGCAGCGGTTCCTCGCCGAGCAGGGCTACGCCTACCGCATCGTCGACGCCGGCGAGATCCTCGAGGGCCACACCCCCGACTGACGCCCTCGCGCCGAGACTGCGCGAATGTCCCCACCCCCTCGCGCCGAGACTGCGCGAATGCCCCACCCCCTCGCGCCGAGACTGCGCGAATGCCCCACCCCCTCGCGCCGAGACTGCGCGAATGCCCCACCCCCTCGCGCCGAGACTGCGCGAATGCCCCAGGAAACCGGGTGCCGTCGCGCCCCGACGCCGGTAAGGTGCTTTGGCCCCTTCCCGACCGAGCAGCTCCTGCGGAGGTGCCGTGGTGCCCGAGTCCAGCATCGAGGCCGAGCGTCGTCATCTGGCGGACTCGCGGGCCGGCCTGGCCCGGATGCGCGAGCGCACGGCGGCCCTCGACCGCGGCTCCGCCGGTGACTGGGTGTCCCAGCAGGTGCTGGAGACGTCGCTGTGGCTGCGCGTGAAGCAGCTCGAGGACGACCCGGAGATCCCTCTGTTCTTCGGCCGCCTCGACTACGCCGACGACGACCCGAACGGCCGCGGGGAGCGCTTCTACGTCGGGCGCCGGCACGTGACCGACGACCGCGGCGACCCGATGGTGGTCGACTGGCGGGCCGACATCTCCCGCGCGTTCTACCGGGCCAGCAAGACGCTGCCGATGGGGGTCGAGCTGCGGCGCCGCTTCGGCTTCCAGCACGGCGCGCTCACGGCGTACGAGGACGAGCACCTGCTCGCCGGCGAGCAGGAGGAGCACTCCGAGATCCTCGAGACCGAGATCGAGCGTCCCAGACAGGGCCCGATGCGCGACATCGTCGCGACCATCCAGCCCGAGCAGGACGACATCGTGCGCTCCGAGCTGACCCGGTCGGTATGCGTGCAGGGTGCGCCCGGCACCGGCAAGACCGCAGTCGGGCTGCACCGCGCGGCGTACCTGCTGTATGCCCATCGCCGACAGCTGGACCGGCAGGGCGTGCTCGTCGTCGGTCCCAACGACTCGTTCCTGCGCTACATCGGCGACGTGCTGCCCGCGCTCGGCGAGATGGCCGCCCGGCAGTCGACGGTCCCCGAGCTGGTGGGCCGGGTGCAGATCCGCGGCACCGACCCCGCTGAGGTCGCCACCCTCAAGGGCGACGCGCGGTGGGCCGAGGTCGTACGCCGGGCGGTGTGGAGCCATGTGCAGCAGCCCACCGAGGGGCTGGTGGTGCCGCGCGGGTCGCGGCGCTGGCGGGTGGCGTCCTACGAGGCCGAGGAGGTCGTCGACGAGCTGTGCCGGCGCGGCGTGCGCTACGGCGCGGGACGCGCGATGCTTCCGCAGCGGCTCGCCCACCACGTGCTGGTGAAGATGGAGCTGGCCGGGGAGTCACCCGACGACCGGGTGCACGACGCGGTGGCGCGTTCGCGCCCGATGCGGGCCTACACCGACGCGTTGTGGCCGAAGCTCGACCCCGCCCGGCTCGTCCTCCGGCTGCTGGGCGACCCCGAGTTCCTCGCCCGGCACGCCGAGGGACTGCTCACTGCCGACGAACAGCATGCGGTGCTGTGGGCCAAGGCTCCGAAGGGCCCGGGCAGCGCGCGCTGGTCGCTGGCGGACGCGGTGCTCATCGACGAGGCCGGAGACGCGGTCGAGCGCACCCCGAGCCTGGGGCACGTCGTACTCGACGAGGCGCAGGACCTGTCGCCGATGATGCTGCGCGCGGTGGGACGGCGCTGCTCCACCGGCTCGGCGACCGTGCTCGGTGACCTGGCGCAGGCGACCACGCCATGGGCGACCCGGTCCTGGCAGGAGGCGATGGCGCATCTGGGCCACCCCGACGCACACGTCGAAGAGCTCACGCTGGGCTTTCGTGTCCCCGGCGAGGTGATCGAGTTCGCGGCGCGGCTGCTGCCGCACATCGCCGCCGGCCTGCGCCCGCCGGTGTCGGTACGGCGCAACCCCGGCGACCTGCGCGTCAGCCGGGTCGGCGACGCACCGGCCGAGGCCGTGGAGGCGGTGCGTGAGGTGCTGGTCGCGGATGGTTCGATCGGGGTGGTCGTGGCCGACGCGGATGTCGCCGCGGTCGAGGCGGAGCTGCGCGCCGGTGGTGTCGAGTTCGCCCTGCTCGGTGAGGCCGGCGACCTCGACGCGCGGGTCGACGTGGTCCCGGCGTCGCTGGCCAAAGGCCTCGAGTTCGACCACGTCGTGCTGCTCGAGCCCTCTGCGCTGGTCGCCGCCGAGCCCGACGAGATCACCGGCCTGCGCCGCCTCTACGTCTGTCTGACGCGGGCGGTGAGCAGCCTGCACATCCTGCACGCGCAGCCACTGCCCGCCGCGTTGCGGTAGACGGCTCTCCGGCGGTTGGGCACTCGCGCAGTCTCGGCGCGAAGGGGTGGGGCACTCGCGCAGTCTCGGCGCGAAGGGGTGGGCGCGAAGGGGTGGGCGCGAAGGGGTGGG
>JALZDI010000218.1 GCA_030862655.1 Actinomycetota bacterium
TCCACCTCCTCGGACTCGCGCGGGCCCACCCAGGTGTTGTCCGAGAGCTGGGCGTAGCCGAGGAAGGACAGCTGGGACCGGACACGCTCGCGGGTGGTGCGCTCGCCGGGTTGCTTGAGCACCAGCAGGTGCCACCGGCCGTCCCAGGGGTCCTCGCGGGTGCGGTAGATGCGGGCACCGGCCTCGTCGAGCCGGGCGGTGGCCTTGCGGGTCAGCGCGTAGCCCGGGCCCGTCTCCAGCCGCACCGGTTCCAGCCACCCCTGTCGCACCATCCGCGAGACCGCGGTGCGCACCGCGGGCGGGGCGATCTCCAGCGCCCCGAGCAGCCGCACCAGCGCCGCCACCGGCGCCTCGCCGCCGCGATGGCGCAGGTGGTCGCCGTACAGGTCGAACAGCGCCGAACGTGCGTTCACGGACCAAAGTCTGCCCTAATCGTCACCACGACCTCGGTACGGCGGGCACGGCGTACGTCGGTCGGCGCCGGTGGGGGATAATGGTCCCGACGACGTGCGCCATGTCCTCCAGCGGTCAGGCGCCGAGTCACATGCTGAACGACGGAAGGGGTAGGCGCATGGCGGCGATGAAGCCGCGGACGGGCGACGGTCCGATGGAGGTCACCAAGGAAGGGCGGGGGATCGTGATGCGGGTCCCGCTCGAAGGTGGCGGGCGGCTCGTCGTGGAGCTCAACGCCGACGAGGCGAAGGAGCTCGGTGACGAGCTGAAGGCCGTGGTGCCCTGACACGTACCCCGGCGGGGCGCGCCCCGCGCGCGCCCGCATGGAACAGGACAACCGGTGAGGCCCTGGTCGACCTACGACCAGGGCCTCGTCACAGGAAGGTTCGCGAATGCACGGTCTGACCGTCCGGTGGTCGCTGGAGGGCAGTGGCGACGACGTACTGCCCCGCCTGCGCGATTACGTCCGCGACTCCTCGCACGCGCGCTTCACCGGCCTGCCCGGTCTGCGGTTCAAGACGTGGCGGGCGCGCGAGGGGGAGTGGTTCGAGGGCTGCTACGTGTTCGAGACCCCGGCCGAGCGCGACCGGTTCCAGCAGGAGTTCAGCGAGAAGGCCGCGACGTCGCCCGGCTCGGAGATCGTCGGCTCCGCGCCGGTGCTGGTCGAGCCGTGCGAGGTGGTGGCCGTCGCCGAGGGTGGCGCCGGCTTCGCCGCGCTCCCGTCGTACGACGACTGACTCCGGCCCGCGGGTGACGTCCGGCGACCCCGCGATTTTGCCCTGACGTCCGGGCATCGGGGCAGACTTCACGCCGCAGGCCGCGGACGTCCGGGCAAAACGACGCGGTCTTCGGACGTCGTGTCGCAGCATCGACCGCCGCCTCCGCCTCGAGCCGTCTCGGTCGGCCCTGCGGTCGGCGTGTCCACAGGTGGCGAGACCACCGGTGCCGTGTCCACAGGCGGCGAGATCGCCGCTGACGCGGCCAGGCGGCGCCGCGATCCTCGTCTGATGCCACGACCGCCCTCACCGGAGACGCCCTCCCAGCGGCGCCGGCGCCTAGTGCGCGCCGCCGAGGAGCTCGCCCGCGACTCGGACGGCGTGCTCTCCAGGCGGCAGCTTCGCGACCTCGGGCTCACCGCTGCCCAGGTCCGCACCGAGGTCCGGGCGAGGCGCTGGCGCCGGCACGGCAGGCATACCGTCGCGGTCCACACCGGTGAGCTCGACCAGCGTGCTCAGTGGCGCAGCGACCTGTACGAGGTCGGCGCGGACGCTGCCCTCGACGGCGTGACCGCACTGATCGCCGCCGGACTGACGGGGTACGACGAGGAGCTGACCCACGTGTCGGTCTCGAAGGGCTCGCGTCCGCGGCGCCCGGAGGGTGTCGAGGTGCACGAGACGCGCCGCCGTACGCCCGGCGACGTGATGGGTGCCGGCATCCCACGCACACGGGCGGCGGTCGCCACGCTGCGCGGGGCGCTGTGGGAACGCTCGGACCGGCAGGCGGCACTGATCGTCGTGCTGGCGGTGCAGCAGCGCCTCACCGCGGGCGCGGCGGTCCGGGACGGGCTCGACGGGGTCCAGCGGCACGAACGGCGCGGGTTCCTCCGACTGATCGCGCGCGACGTGGTCGACGGGGCGCAGGCGCTCGGGGAGCTCGACTTCGCCCGCTTCTGCCGCGAGTGGGGACTGCCCGAGCCTGAGCGGCAGAAGGTCCGCCGGGGGCGGCGCGGCCGGGTCTACCTCGACGTGTTCTGGGCCGGGTCCCGCCTGGTCGTGGAGATCGAAGGCATCCACCACGGCTCCGGCGAGACCCAGATCGCCGACGCCCTGCGGCAGAACGCGATCTCGATCCGTCGCGACACGGTGCTGCGCATCCCGCTGCTAGGACTCCGGGTCGCCCCGGACGAGTTCATGGCCCAGGTGGCCGAGGCCCTTGCCGTCGCCCCGCCGCGTGATCGCCCGCCATGTGATCGCCCGCCACGTCGCCCCGCCGCGTGATCGCCCCGCCACGACGGCCCTGTGGCCGTCGCCTCGTACCCGTCGCCTCGTACCCGTCGCCTCGTGGCAGTCGCCTCGTCGCGTCGTGATCGTGTTGCCAGGTCACCGACCCCCTGCCGGGAGAACTCGTGGCCGCGACGTCCGAAGAATCCGCGACTTTGCCCCAACGTCCGGGCATCCGGGCAGAGTTCACTCCGCAGACCGCGGACGTCCGGGTAAAGCGGCCCCGGCGCGCGGGCGGCTCAGAGCTTGCGGGCCAGCAGCAGGCCGTCGCCGACGGGGAGCAGCAGCGGCAGCAGGTCCTCGTCGTCGGCGACGCGCTTGCCGAGCTCGCGGATCGCGACGGTCTCGGGGTCGCGCTGGGCGGGGTCGGCCACCTTGTCGTGCCACAGCGCGTTGTCGAAGGCGACCACGCCGCCGGGACGGAGCAGCCGCAGCGCCTCGGAGAGGTAGTCGCCGTACTCGGCCTTGTCGCCGTCGCAGAACACGATGTCGTAGTGGCCGTCGGTCAGCCGCGGCAGCACCTCGAGCGCGGCGCCGGAGATCAGCCGGAACCGCTGCGACGGCACGCCCGCCTCACGGAACGAGTCGCGCGCCAGCCGCTGGTGCTCGGTCTCGAGGTCGACCGAGGTGAGGACGCCGTCGGTTCGCATGCCCCGCAGGATCCACAGCCCCGACACCCCGGTGCCCGTGCCGATCTCCACGACCGCACGAGCGTCGAGCAGCGAGGCGAGGAAACGCAGCGCGGCTCCACCGCCGTTGCCGATCGGGGCGACCCCGACCTCCTTGGCACGACCGCGGGCGGCCGCCAGCGCGTCGTCCTCGGTGACGTAGTCCTCGGCGTAGGCCCACGACGCGGGCTTGATCCCCGTGGCGATGGCTGCCTCCTTCGTCTGGACCCGGAACCCAGGTCGCCGCAAGTCTCCCGCGGATGAGCCTATCCGCACCCCGCGGTCGCGCCTACGACCAACCCGCCGGGTACCACGGGCACGCCCGGGAACCACCTCCGTCCGCAGGTCGTTGGACAGGCCGGGGCGAGGGCCGCGGCGCTTGCCCCACCGCCACGCCCCCCGCGGGCACGTAGGATCGAGGGTCAGGAGACACATGACGGCGGCCGGCGTCTGGAGCCCCGGGGGTGAGGTGAGCGTGCAGCAGCCTCCCGAAGCCCGTGACTCGGCGTGGACCCCGCCCTCGTGGGACGAGATCGTGCGGGCGCACTCCGCCCGCGTCTACCGCCTCGCCTACCGGCTGACCGGCAACCGGCACGACGCCGAGGACCTCACCCAGGAGGTTTTCGTGCGGGTCTTCCGGTCGCTGTCGTCGTACACCCCGGGCACGTTCGAGGGCTGGCTGCACCGCATCACCACCAACCTCTTCCTCGACCACGCCCGCCGCAGGCAGAAGATCCGCTTCGACGCGCTCGCCGACGACGCCGACCAGCGGCTGCCCGGGGGTGCCCCCACCCCCGAGCGTGCGCTGCACGACCAGCTGTTCGACGCCGACATCGAAGGCGCGCTGGCGGCGCTGCCACCCGACTTCCGCGCCGCGGTCGTGCTGTGCGACATCGAGGGCCTCAGCTACGACGAGATCGCCCAGATCCTCGACGTCAAGCTCGGCACCGTGCGCTCGCGCATCCACCGCGGCCGGTCGATGCTGCGCAAGGCGCTCGAGCACCGCGCACCGCCGCCCGGGCGGGTCCGGGTGACCGGCCCGGCACAGGAGCACGGCCGCGGCACCGGGGAGCACCGGTGAACCGGCACCTCGGTGCCCAGGTCGCGGCCCTCGTCGACGGGCAGCTCGACTACGCCGCCCGCGAGAAGGCGCTGCGCCACCTCGAGCAGTGCGCGCAGTGCCGGGC
>JALZDI010000219.1:0-1456 GCA_030862655.1 Actinomycetota bacterium
GAGTTCGACGGCCTGCGCCAGGCCGGCGGCCTGTCGGGCTACCCCAGCGCGGCGGAGTCCGAGCACGACCTGGTCGAGAACTCCCACGCCTCCACCGCCCTCTCCTACGCCGACGGCCTCGCGAAGGCGGCCGCGATCCGCGGCGAGGACCGGCACGTCGTGGCCGTCGTCGGTGACGGTGCGCTCACCGGCGGCATGGCCTGGGAGGCCCTCAACAACATCGCCGCCGGGCGGAACCGTTCGCTGGTGATCGTCGTCAACGACAACGGGCGCTCCTACACCCCGACCGTGGGCGGCCTGGCCGAGCACCTCATCTCCCTGCGTACCGACCCGCGCTACGAGCGGGTGCTGGAGCTGGTCAAGAGCCGGCTCACCCGGACCCCGATGCTCGGCTCGGCCGCCTACGACGTGTTGCACGGCGTCAAGAAGGGCCTCAAGGACGTCCTGGCGCCGCAGGGCCTGTTCGAGGACCTGGGCCTGAAGTACGTCGGTCCGATCGACGGCCACGACCGCGACGCGATGGAGTCCGCGCTCGAGCAGGCCAAGGGCTTCGGTGGGCCGGTGATCGTGCATGCGATCACCCGCAAGGGGATGGGCTACCACGCGGCGGAGTGCCACGAGGAGGACCTGTTCCACCAGTCGGGGCCGTTCGACATCGAGACCGGTGCGCAGGCACCCAAGCCGCGGTCCTGGACGAACGTGTTCGCCGAGGAGCTCGTCAGCCTGGGGGAGCGGCGGGACGACGTGGTCGCGATCACCGCGGCCATGGTCCACCCCACGGGGATGGCCAAGTTCGCCGAGCGTTTCCCCGACCGCACCTTCGACGTCGGCATCGCCGAGCAGCACGCCGCCACCAGCGCCGCGGGCATGGCGATGGGCGGACTCCACCCGGTCGTGGCGATCTACTCCACGTTCCTGAACCGCGCCTTCGACCAGGTGCTGATGGACGTCGCCCTGCACGGGCGCGGGGTCACCTTTGTGCTCGACCGCGCGGGCGTGACCGGCGACGACGGCCCCAGCCACAACGGCATGTGGGACATGTCGATCCTGCAGGTCGTGCCCGGGCTGCGGCTGGCCGCACCGCGCGACGGCGTGCGACTGGGCGAGCTGCTGGCGGAGGCGGCCGACGTCGACGACGCACCGACCGTGGTGCGGTTCCCCAAGGGCGCGGTCACCGAGGACATCCCGGCGCTCGAGCGGGTCGGCGGCTGCGACGTGATCGTGCGCAACGGCGAGCCCGACGTACTGCTGGTTGCCGTCGGCTCGATGGTCGCTGCCTGCGTCGAGGTCGCCGAGAAGCTCGCCGCGCAGGGCATCGGCGTGACGCTGGTCGACCCGCGCTGGGTCAAGCCGGTCGATGACGCGCTGGTGACGATGGCGCGCGAGCACCGGCTCGTGGTCAGTGTCGAGGACAACGGACGGGTCGGCGGCTGCGGCGCGACCCTCGCCCAGACAC
>JALZDI010000219.1:1466-4278 GCA_030862655.1 Actinomycetota bacterium
CGCGTCCACGGCATCCCGCAGCAGTTCCTGCAGCACGCCAAGCGCCCGGCGATCCTCGACGCGATCGGGCTGAACACCTCCGACCTGCTCCGGTCGGTCGTCGACGACCTGGCCGCGCTCGACGGGCAGCGGTTGCGTGAGGTGCCGCCCCGGCGCGGGAGCGAGACGGCGTAGGCGAACCGGTCTAGGCTTTCGGGTGCCTTATCCGTGCCGGAACCGGAGCGTGCCATGAGCCTGATGCGGACCAAGTCGATCGAGCAGTCCATCGCCCAGACCGACGAGCCCGAGCATCGGCTGAAAAAGGACCTCACAGCTCTCGACCTCACCGTCTTCGGCATCGGCGTCACCATCGGCGGCGGACTGTTCGTCCTCACCGGTGTGGCCGCCGCGGAGAGCGCCGGCCCCGCCATCTCGATCTCGTTCGTCATCGCGGCGGTCGCGTGTGGTCTGGCCGCGCTGTGCTACGCGGAGTTCGCGTCCACGGTGCCGGTCGCCGGTTCGGCGTACACCTTCTCCTACGCGACCGCAGGAGAGCTGCTCGCGTGGATCATCGGGTGGGACCTCATCCTGGAGTTCGTCATCGGCGCCGCCGCGGTGGCCGCCGGATGGTCGTCGTACCTACAGGCCGTCCTCGAGGGCACGGCCCTGCAGATCCCCACGTCGATGTCCAGCGCCGAGGAGGGGCTGCTCAACCTGCCGGCGGGGCTGCTCGTGCTCGCGCTCACCGGTGTCCTCATCGCCGGCATCAAGCTCTCCAGCCGCGTCAACCAGATCGCGGTCGCGCTCAAGGTCGGCGTCGCGCTGCTGTTCGTCATCGCCGGCATCGCCTACGTCAAGTCCTCCAACCTGTCGCCGTTCGTGCCGCCGAGCCAGGGCGCCGAGGAGGGCACCGGCGGGTTCCTCGACCAGCCGCTGATCCAGTCGCTCTTCGGGCTCGACCCCGTGGTCTACGGATGGGGCGGAGTGATCACCGCCTCGGCCGTGGTCTTCTTCGCGTTCATCGGGTTCGACGTCGTGGCCACCACCGCGGAGGAGACGCGCAACCCGCAGCGCGACCTGCCCCTGGGCATCCTCGGGTCGCTGGTCATCTGCACCGCGCTCTACTTCGCGGTCTCCGTCGTCCTCACCGGCATGCAGAACTACCGCAACATCGACCCCAACGACGCAGCACCGCTGTCCACCGCGTTCGAGAGCGTCGGGCAGGACCTGATTGCCGACATCATCGGCATCGGCGCGGCGCTGGGCATCATCGTGGTCGTGCTGATCCTGCTGCTCGGGCAGAGCAGGGTCGCGTTCGCGATGGCGCGGGACGGCCTGCTGCCGCCGGTGTTCGCGAAGGTGCACCCGCGGTTCCGGACGCCGTACGTCATCACCGCCACGGTGGGCGTCTTCGTCGCTCTGGTCGCCTGCTTCTTCGGGATCTCCGAGCTGGCCGAGCTCGTCAACATCGGGACCCTGTTCGCGTTCATGCTGGTCAGCATCGGCGTGATCGTGCTGCGGCGCACGCGTCCCGAGCTGCCGCGCGCGTTCCGCACCCCGCTGGTGCCGCTGGTGCCGATCGCGGCCACGGTCATCTGCTTCTACCTCATGCTCAACCTCACCGGGCTGACGTGGCGCCGGTTCCTGATCTGGATGCTGATCGGGCTCGTCGTCTACTTCGTGTACGGGCGCTCCCACAGCCGGCTGGGCCGGGAAGCGAAAACCTCCGCCTGACCCCGCGCACATCGGGTCGACCGCCGCGCCGGCACGCTCACTGACCGACTAGGCTGACGGCTCCCATGGAGTCCTCTGACGTCGTCGTCCTCGGTGCCGGGCCGGCCGGCCTCGCCGCGGCCTGGCGGGCGGCCCGCCGCGGCTTCTCCGTCACCGTCCTCGAGCGCGGCGAGCAGGTCGGAGGCATGGCGGCGTCCTTCGACGTGGCCGGCGTGCGGGTCGACCATGGCAGCCACCGGCTGCACCCCTCCACCCCACGGCGGCTCCTGCACGACCTCACCGAGCTGCTCGGCGACGACCTGCAGACCCGGACCCGGCACGGGCGGCTGCGGCTGGACGGAGCCTGGGTGTCCTACCCGTTGCGGCCCACCGAGCTGATGCGGGCGATGCCGCCGCAGATGTCCGCGGGCATCGCCCGCGACGCCCTCACCGGGCCGTTCCGCCGTGCCCGCGCCGACACCTACGAGGAACAGGTCCGGGCCGGGCTCGGCCCGACGGTGTACGACGCCGTCCACGGTCCGTTCGCCGAGAAGCTGTGGGGGATGCCGGGCTGCCGGCTCGCCGGGGAGCAGGCACGGCGGCGGGTCAGCGGCAACAGCCCCTGGAAGGTCGCCGGGCGGGTGCTGCGCCAGGGCCGCACCGCGCGCGGCAGCGACCAGGGCCGGACGTTCCACTACCCGCGTCGGGGGTTCGGCCAGATCACCGACCGGCTCGCGGAGGCGGCGGTCAAGGCGGGCGCCGAGATCCGGCTGCAGGCCGAGGTCGAGGGCATCCGGCCGACCTACGACGACGTGCGCGTGCACATCAGGGGCGGTACGGAGCTCGACGCCGGCATCGCGTTCAGCACGCTGCCGCTGCCGGTCCTGGGGCGCCTCACCGCGCCCGGGCCGCCGCTGCAGGCGGTCGAGGCCGCCGCGGGGCTGCGGTTCCGCGCGATGGTGCTGGTCTACCTCGTGCACGCCGGCGGCCGCTGGACCGAGTACGACGCCCACTACGTCCCCGCGGGCGAGACCCCGGTGAGCCGGATCTCCGAGCCGGCCAACTACCGCGAGTCGGCCGACGACCCCGGCGACCACTCGGTCCTGTGTGCGGAGATCCC
>JALZDI010000220.1 GCA_030862655.1 Actinomycetota bacterium
CTCGACGCGAAGCGCCGGGGCATTCGCGCAGTCTCGACGCGAAGCGCCGGGGCACTCGCGCAGTCTCGACGCGAAGCGCCGGGGCACTCGCGCAGTCTCGACGCGAAGGGGGAACCCCACTCACGCCGAGACTGCGCGAATGCACGATCTCAGCCCGCGTGCAGGCGCACCCAGGAGTGCATCGCGATCGCCGCGGCCGCGGAGGCGTTGATCGAGCGGGTCGAGCCGAACTGCGCAATCGACAACGTCGCGTCGCACGCCTGCCGGGCCGCGTCGGTCAGCCCCGGACCCTCCTGGCCGAACAGCAGCACGCACTCCCGCGGCAGGGCGAACCGCTCCAGCGGCTGCGCCCCCGGCAGGTTGTCGACCCCGAGCACCGGGAGCCCGCCCCCGCGGGCCCACGTCACCAGGTCGGCCAGCGTCGGATGGTGGCGGATGTGCTGGTAGCGGTCGGTCACCATCGCGCCCCGGCGGTTCCACCGCCGCCGGCCGACGATGTGCACCTCCGCGGCCAGGAACGCGTTCGCCGTACGCACGATCGAGCCGATGTTGAAGTCGTGCTGCCAGTTCTCGATCGCCACGTGGAACGGGTGGCGGCGCGTGTCGAGGTCGGCGACGATCGCCTCGACGCGCCAGTAGCGGTAGCGGTCGGCGACGTTGCGCCGGTCGCCGTGCGCGAGCAGGTCGGGGTCGAGCCGGTCGTCGTCGGGCCACGGCCGCGGGTGCGGGCCCACGCCGACAGGGGCCGCCCCCGCGACGACGTACCCCTCCGACGGCTCCACCTTCCGCCCCGTCAGCCCCGTCGGCGGGTGAGCCGCTCGCGCACCACGCGGTTGACCACGAACCACGCCACCCCGAGCAGCACGAGGGCGATCACGACCTTCTGGAAGGGGTCGGCGTACCCCTCGACCAGGTGCCAGTTCTCTCCCAGCAGGTAGCCCGACATCACGAACAGCACGTTCCAGACGAGGCTGCCCAGCGTCGTGTACAGCACGAACACCGACGGCCGCATCCGCTCGATGCCTGCCGGGATCGAGATGAAGCTGCGGAACAGCGGGATCATCCGGCCGAAGAACACCGCCTTGGTGCCGTGCCGGGCGAACCACGCCTCGGCCCTGTCGACGTCGGCGACCTTGATCAACGGCATGCGTACGGCGATCGCGCGCATCCGCTGCCGTCCCAGCGCCGCACCCAGCGCGTAGAGCACCAGCGCCCCGACCAGCGAGCCGAGCGTGGTCCACACGATCGCGCTGACCAGGCTCATGTCGCCGCGGCTGGCGGTGAACCCGGCAAGCGGCAGGATCACCTCGCTGGGCAGCGGCGGGAACAGGTTCTCCAGCGCGATCGCGATACCGGCGCCCGGACCGCCCATCGTCTCCATCAGGGAGACCGCCCAGCCGGCCACGCCCTCCAGCTCGGTGCCGCCGGACCGGCTCACAGCCCGAGGTCCCCCAGCCGCACCGCGGCGTAGTAGTCCAGACCCTCGGCCTGCACCTTCTCGCGGGCCCCGGTGTCACGGTCGACGATCACCGCCACCGCCACCACCTCGGCGCCGGCCTCACGCAGCGCCTGCACCGCGGTCAGCACCGAGCCGCCGGTGGTCGAGGTGTCCTCCACCGCGAGCACGCGTCGGCCGGCCACGTCGGGTCCCTCGATGCGGCGCTGCAGCCCGTGGGTCTTCTCCGCCTTGCGGACCACGAACGCGTCCAGCCGGGTCCCCTCCGCCGCGGCCGCGTGCAGCATCGCGGCGGCCACCGGGTCGGCGCCCAGGGTCAGCCCGCCGACCGCATCGTAGTCGAGCTCGGCGGTGAGCTGCCGCATCACCCGGCCGACCAGCGGCGCGGCCTCCGCGTCGAGCGTCACCCGGCGCAGGTCGACGTAGTACTCGGCTTCGCGGCCCGACGACAGCGTCACCAGGCCATGCACGACGGCCTTGTCCTTGATCTGCTGGACCAGACGGGTGCGGTCGTCCGTGTGCTGCATGGCTGCGGACTCTACGCGAGCCGGTCAGGCGCGCTTGCGTTCGGTGTCGACGAGCTGGCCGAAGGCGATCATCCGGTCGCTGCTGTGGAACAGCTCGGCGCAGGTGGTCAGCGTGATGCGCGCTCGGTCGGGCGCCGTGCCGTCGGGCTTGCCGGGGATCGGGTCGAGCACCCAGGTCTCCGCGGGCTGCACGACCAGCCGGTTGGGGTTGCTGCTGAGCTCGTAGGTGTAGACGGCGTCCGAGGTCTCCACCACGACCATGTCTCCGGGCCGCAGCTCCGGCAGCTCGCGGAACGGCTCCCCGTGGGTGACCCGGTGGCCGGCGACCGCGAAGTTGCCGATCTGGCCGGGCAGCGCCGTACCCGGGTAGTGCCCCAGCCCCTGCGCGAGGTCCTCGGGCCGCACCCCCTCGATCACCGGTACGACGAAGTCGTCGCCGAGCGCGGGGATCCGGACCAGCGCGAGTGCGTCGCCGAGGTCGGCCGCGCCATGCGGGCCGAGCAGGTCCTGGACGGCGGGGTTGTCCCAGGACGCCATCAGGTCACGCGAGAGCGCGTGCTGCTGCTGCCGGGACACGAGGTTGCTGCCCCAGTACTGCCAGCCGACGTAGCCCAGCAGCGACAGCCCCACCAGCACCAGCGCCAGCGCGGCGACGACCAGCCCGCGCCGTCGCTGCGCCGGCGCGGGTGTCTCCGCAGTCACAGCGGGGCCGGCCACCTCCCCATTGTGCGGTATCGCGGCGGGTCGCCGGACGTGACGTGCGTCGTGGGACCCGCCCGTCGAGGGGCGCGCTGCGTCGGGACGAACCCGACGCGAGAGCTACGGAACGCGCCACCCGACGCTCTACAGTCGGGCCCCATGGACGCAACGGCCTCCCGGATGGCACAACGGCTGCACGGCCTGGGTACGACGATCTTCGCGGAGATGTCGGCGACCGCGCTGCGCACCCGCTCGGTGAACCTCGGCCAGGGCTTCCCCGACACCGACGGCCCGGACTCGGTGATCGAGGCCGCGGTCAAGGCGCTACGGTCGGGGCGCAACCAGTACGCCCCGGGCATCGGGGTGCCTGAGCTGCGCACCGCCGTCGCGGAGCACCAGCGGCGGTTCTACGGCCTCGACTACGACCCGGACACCGAGGTCGTCGTGACCACCGGCGCCACCGAGGCGATCGCCGCCGCGATGCTGGCGCTGGTCGACCCCGGCGACGAGGTGGTGCTGCTCGAGCCGTACTACGACTCCTACGTCGCCGCCGTCGCGATGGCCGGCGGGGTCCGGGTGCCGGTGACGCTGCGCCCGCCGCACTTCCGCGTCGACCTCGACGCGCTGCGCGCGGCGGTCACCCCGCGCACCCGCGTGTTGCTGGTCAACTCGCCGCACAACCCGACCGGCACCGTCCTCACCGACGCCGAGCTCACCGCGATCGCCGAGGTGGCGGTCGAGCACAACCTGGTGGTGGTGACCGACGAGGTCTACGAGCACCTGGCCTACGACGGGGCGCACCGGCCGCTGGCGACCTACCCCGGCATGCGGGACCGGACCGTGACGATCTCCAGCGGCGGCAAGACGTTCTCGTTCACCGGCTGGAAGGTGGGGTGGGTGTGCGCGACGCCGGAGCTGGTGTCGACGGTGAACACCGCCAAGCAGTTCCTCAGCTTCACCTCCGGCGCCCCGCTGCAGCCGGCGATCGCGCACGCGCTGGGACTCGGCGACGAGTACTTCACCGACCTGCGCGAGTCGCTGCGACGCAAGCGCGACCGGCTCTGTGCCGGCCTGGCCGACGTGGGGCTGGAGGTGTTCTCTCCACAGGGGACATACTTCGTCACCACCGACATCCGCAGCGTCGGCTACGACGACGGGGTGGAGTTCTGCCGGTCGCTGCCGCAGCGCTGCGGCGTGGTGGCGATCCCGCACGAGGTGTTCTACGACCACGTCGAGGTCGGCCGGCCGCTGGTGCGGTGGGCGTTCTGCAAGCGCGACGACGTGCTCGACGAGGCGGTCGACCGCCTGCACCGCGGCCTGGGCTGACCCGGCCGCGGGTCACCAGGGCTGGTTGCGGCGCCTCGGCTGCTGCGACGGCTGGTACGGCGAGCCGCCGGGCGGCGGACCGTGCCGCCCGCCGCGCCGCGCGGCGGCGTACCACTGCCGCGACGTCGGCCACCACAGCAGCACGACCACCGCCGTCACCCACGCGATCGTGACGACCACCGCGACCTGGCCCTGCAGCAGCGCGAACAGCTGCATCAGCATGTACGCCCCGCCCATCACGGTCAG
>JALZDI010000035.1 GCA_030862655.1 Actinomycetota bacterium
CCGAGGGCACCGTGCTCGACAACGGGCTGCTGCGCGTCGAGGTCGACGGCGACGGCCTGCTCGCGTCCGTGTACGACCACCGCTTCGACCGTGAGGTGCTCGCGCCCGGGCAGCGCGGCAACCTGGTGCAGGTCCACCCTGACCACCCCAACCACTGGGACGCCTGGGACCTCGACCGGCACTACCTGCGCCGATGCACCGACCTCGACACCGCCGGCTCCGTCGAGCTGGTCGACGACGGGCCGCTGCTCGCGCGGGTGCGGGTACGACGGGCGTTCGGCCGGTCGCAGCTGAGCCAGACCTACACGCTGGCCGCGGGCACCGCGTCGGTAGACATCGACACCGACGTCGACTGGCACGAGTCGGAGAAGGTGCTCAAGGCGCGGTTCCCGCTCGACGCGCACGCCGACCGCTCCAGCGCGGAGATCCAGTTCGGCCACGTGCAGCGTCCCACCCATACCAACACCTCCTGGGACCACGCCCGCTTCGAGATCTGCGCGCACCGCTGGCTGCACGTGGGGGAGACCGGCTACGGCGTGGCGGTGGCCAACGACTCCACCTACGGCCACGACGTGTCCCGCGAGCCCCGTGACGGCGGCGGCACCACGACCGCGGTCCGGCTGACGCTGCTGCGCGCCCCGCACAGCCCCGACCCGCGCACCGACCAGGGCCGGCACCGGTTCCGCTACGCCCTGGTCCCCGGGGCGGGCATCCGGGAGGCGGTGGACGCGGGCTACCGGCTGAACCTGCCGCTGCGCGTCCTGCCCGGCGCGCCGCCGGGGGCGCCGGTCGCGGAGGTGGACCACCCGGCCGTACGGGTCGAGGCGGTCAAGCTCGCCGAGGACCGCTCCGGCGAGGTGGTGGTACGGCTGTACGAGTCGGAGGGCGGCCGCGCCCGCGCCACGGTCCGGCCCGGCTTCAACTGCACCGGGGCGAGCGTCGTGGACCTGCTGGAGCGGCCCCTGCACGACGCCGATCTCGCCCACGGGCAGGTCAGGCTGACGCTGCGCCCGTTCGAGATCGTCACGCTGCGGCTGGCCCGCGGGTGACCGTGAGCCCCGACAAAAGAGGTGGTCCCACCGTGCTCGACAGCCAGGCGGCCCGCACGGCCGAGCTCGACCGACTGCTGCGCTTCGCCCGCCGGGCGGCGCCGGACGGCCGGGCACCGTTCGCCTACCTCGACGCCCGCGGCCACGCGGACGCCGAGCAGGGCTACCA
Source organism: Actinomycetota bacterium (assembly GCA_030862655.1). The sequence continues at coordinate 1,219 of JALZDI010000035.1, forward strand.
GCTGTGGATCACCTGCCGGATGACCCACGTCTTCGGCCTGGCCGCCCTGCTGGGGCGCGAGGACGCGCAGGATCTGGCGGCGGCCGGGGTCGACGCGATGCTGCACCGCTTCCGCGACCCGCAGCACGACGGCTGGTTCGGCCGGCTGGCAGCCGACCACACCGTGGTGGACGACGCCAAGGGAATGTATGAGCACGCGTTCGTGCTGCTGGCAGCGACGACCGCGGTGCAGACCGGCGTCGCCGGCGGCGAGGAGCTGCTGCGGGCGGCGGGCTCGGTCATCGACGGGTACTTCTGGGACGAGAGGGCCGGGGCGTGCCGGGAGAGCTGGGACCGGGTGTGGAAGCGCTGCGAGCCCTACCGCGGGGCGAACAGCAACATGCACGCGGTCGAGGCCTTCCTCGCCGCCGGCGAGGCGACCGGCGACCAGACCTGGACGCGGCGGGCGCTGCGGATCGCCGAGCGCGTCGTCCACCACGCACGCGAGCAGCGCTGGCGGCTGCCGGAGCACTTCACCTCCGAGTGGGTGGTCGAGCCGGAGTACAACCGCGAGAGCCCCGATGACAGGTTCCGCCCGTACGGGGTCACGATCGGCCACCTCTTCGAGTGGTCGCGGCTGCTCGCGCAGCTCGACCTCGCGCTCGACGGCGCACCCGGCTGGGTGCTGTCGGCCGCGACCGCGTTGTTCGATACCGCCATGGAGATCGGCTGGGAGGCCGACGGCTCCCCCGGCATCGTCTACACGCTGGACTGGCAGGACAGGCCGGTGGTCACCGAGCGCATGCACTGGGTCGCGATCGAGGCCACACTCGCAGCGAACGTGCTCGCCCGGCACACCGGTGACAGCCGGTACGCCGAGGCCGAGCGCTCGCTGTGGCCGACCGTGACGCCGTTCGTGGACCCCGAGCACGACGGCTGGCACCACGAGCTCGACCCTCACGGCCACGTGTCCACGACGGTGTGGTCGGGCCGGCCGGACGCCTATCACGCGGTGCAGCTGATGCTGCTTCCCGACCTGCCGCTTGGCCCCGCCACGGCGTCGTCGGTGCGCCGCTCGGCCACGGGAGCCTAAGATCCGACGGTATGGACGTCGTCGAGTTCACCCCGGCCCGCGAGCAGTACGCCTACACGTTCGGCGGAGTGGAACCGGTGATGAAGGTCCAGCCGGGCAGCGTGCTGCGGCTGTGGTCCGACGACGCCTTCAACGGTGTGCTGCGCAGCGTCGACGACGTCTCCGGCGAGAAGCTCGCGCTGCCGTTCGTCAACCCGCAGACCGGGCCGTTCCACGTCGAGGGCGCCGAGCCCGGTGACACGCTCGCCCTGCACTTCGTCGCCGTCGAACCGGCACGCGACTGGGGCGCGTCCGCGGCCATCCCGTTCTTCGGCGGGATGACCAGCACCGACCGGGTGGTCACCCTCCAGGGTCCGCTGCCCGACACCACCTGGATCTACGAGCTGGACCGCGCCCGCAACACCGTCACGTTCGCCGCCCGGCACAGCGAGCACCGCATCGAGCTCCCGGTCGCGCCGATGCTCGGGACCGTGGGCGTCGCCCCGGCGGGTGGTGAGGCACGGTCCTCGCTCGTGCCCGACCGGTTCGGCGGCAACATGGACACGCCGCAGATGCGCGCCGGTGCCACCGTGTTCCTTGGCGTCAACGTCGAGGGCGCGCTGTTCTCGATCGGTGACGGCCACTACCGCCAAGGCGAGGGCGAGGCCTGCGGCACCGCGGTCGAGGGCGCGATGACCACGACGCTGATCGTCGAGCTGGTCAAGGGCGGCGCGCCCGGGTGGCCGCGCATCGAGGACGACACGCACCTGATGACGGTCGGCTCCAGTCGGCCGATGGAGGACTCCTGGCGCATCGGCAACGCCGAGCTCGTGCACTGGGTCGCCGAGCTGCACGGGCTGCACCCGATGGACTCCTACCAGCTGCTCACGCAGGTGACCGAGGTGCCGGTCGCCAACGTCGTGGACGCCAACTACAGCGTGGTGGTGAAGGTGGCCAAGGCCCTGCTGCCGCCCGCCGACGCCTTCGACGGGCTGCACCGCGAGCTGCGCGAGCGCGCGCGCTCCCTCGGCACCGTGTGACCTCGGCCTGTCGTACTCCTTTCCGAAAGGCACCGCCATGGACCTCCAGCTCACCGGCAAGCGCGTCCTCGTCACCGGCGGCACGCGTGGGATCGGCCGGGCCATCGTCGAGACCTTTCTCGACGAGGGCGCCACCGTCGGCTTCTGCGCACGAGACCAGCAGGAGGTCGCCGACACCGAGCAGGCGCTGGCCCGGCGCGGCGCGGTCACCGGCAGCGTCGTCGACGTGGGCGACGGCCCGGCCCTCGCCGGCTGGGTGCAGCGGTCGGCGGAGGCGTTCGGCGGCCTCGACGTGGTCGTGCCCAACGTCAGCGCGCTCGCGATCCCCGACACCGACGAGAACTGGGAGACCAGCCTCAACGTCGATCTGATGCACACCGTCCGGACGGTCAAGGCTGCGATGCCCTACCTGGAGCGCAGCGACTCCCCCGCGATCGTCGCCATCTCCAGCGTGTCGGGCCGGGAGGCCGACTTCGCCTCCGGCCCGTACGGCACCGCCAAGACCGCGATCATCGGCTACATCCAGGGCCTGGCCCTGCAGGTCGCGGGCAAGGGCATCCGCGCCAACACCGTGTCGCCGGGCAACACCTACTTCACCGGCGGTGTGTGGGAGAGCATCAAGGAGGGCAACACCGAGCTGTACGACACGGCGCTCGGGCTCAACCCGACCGGCCGGATGGGCACCCCCGGGGAGATGGCCGCGGCCGTGGTCTTCCTGGCCAGCCCGCGGTCCAGCTTCACCAGCGGCACCAACCTGGTCGTCGACGGAGCGCTCACCCGCGGCATCCAGGTCTAGTGCTGACCGACCTGCGGCCGCGACAGCCCGACCCCGACGCGCTCTTCGACGCGTTCTCCACGTGGGCCGGCGACCAGGGGTTCGAGCTCTACCCCGCCCAGTCCGACGCGCTGATCGAGATCGTCACCGGCTCCAACGTGGTGCTCTCCACGCCGACCGGCTCGGGCAAGAGCCTGGTCGCCACCGGCGCCCACTTCGCCGCGCTCGCCGACAGCCGCCGCTCCTTCTACACGGCGCCGATCAAGGCTTTGGTGTCGGAGAAGTTCTTCGCGCTGTGCGACACCTTCGGCGCCGAGAAGGTGGGCATGCTCACGGGCGACGCCGCGATCAACGCCGACGCCCCGATCATCGCCGCGACCGCCGAGGTGCTCGCCAACCAGGCCCTGCGCCACGGCCGGGACCTCGACGTCGGCCTGGTCATCATGGACGAGTTCCACTATTACGCCGACCCCGACCGCGGCTGGGCCTGGCAGGTGCCGCTGCTCGAGCTGCCGCACGCGCAGTTCCTGCTGATGTCGGCCACGCTCGGCGACGTCACCCGCCTCGAGCGGGACCTCACCCGCCGCACCGGACGTGAGACCACGACGATCACGCACACCGAGCGGCCCGTGCCGCTGCGCTTCGAGTACGCCCTCACCGCCGTGCACGAGACCATCGAGCGGCTGCGCGACGAGGACATGGCCCCGATCTACGTCGTGCACTTCACCCAGGCGGCCGCCATCGAGCGGGCGCAGGCCCTCACCTCGGTCAACGTGTGCACCCGGGCCGAGAAGGACCGGATCGCCGAGATGCTCGGCGGCTTCCGCTTCTCCGCCGGGTTCGGCAAGACCCTGTCGCGCCTGGTGCGACACGGGATCGGCGTGCACCACGCCGGCATGCTCCCCCGCTACCGCCGGCTGGTCGAGACGCTCGCCCAGGCCGGCCTGCTCAAGGTCGTGTGCGGCACCGACACCCTCGGGGTCGGCATCAACGTGCCGATCCGCACCGTGCTCTTCACCGCGCTGTCCAAGTACGACGGCAAACGCCAGCGCCACCTCAAGGCGCGCGAGTTCCACCAGATCGCCGGCCGTGCCGGGCGGGCCGGCTACGACGCGGTCGGCCACGTCGTCGTGCAGGCGCCCGAACACACGGTGGAGAACGAGAAGGCTCTGGCCAAGGCCGGCGACGACCCCAGGAAGCGCCGCAAGGTGGTGCGCAAGAAGCCTCCCGAGCGGTTCGTCAACTGGACCGAGCAGACGTTCGAGCGCCTGGTCGCGGCCGAGCCGGAGCCGCTCACGTCGCAGCTGCGCGTCTCGCACGCGATGCTGCTGCACGTCATCGCCCGCCCCGGCGACCCGTTCCGGTCGATGCGTGCGCTGCTCACCGACAACCACGAGGACCGCGCGTCTCAGCGGCGCCACATCAGGCAGGCCATCGCGATCTTCCGCGCGCTGCTGTCCGGCGGCGTGGTGGAGCGGCTCGCCACTCCTGACGCCGACGGCCGCACCGTCCGGCTGACGGTCGACCTCGGCGACGACTTCGCGCTCAACCAGCCGCTCTCCCCGTTCGCCGTCGCCGCGCTCGACCTGCTCGACCGCGACAGCCCGACCTACGCCCTCGACGTCCTCTCGGTGCTGGAGTCCACGCTGGAGGACCCGCGCCCGGTGATCTCCGCGCAGCGGTTCAAGGCCCGCGGCGAGGCGGTAGCGGCGATGAAGGCCGAGGGCCTGGAGTACGACGAGCGAATGGAGCAGCTCGAGGACGTCGAGCACCCACAGCCGCTGCGCGAGCTGCTCGAGCACGCCTACGCGGCCTATCGTCAGGGACACCCTTGGGTGGCGGACCATCCGCTGCGGCCGAAGGCGGTCGCCCGGGAGATGTACGAGTCCGCGATGACGTTCCACGAGTACGTCGCCGCCTACCGCCTCGCCCGCGCCGAGGGCCTCGTGCTGCGCTACCTCTCCGACGCCTACCGGACGATGCGCCAGACCGTGCCCGCGTCCGCGCGCACCGACGAGGTCGAGGACCTCACCGCGTGGCTGGGCGAGCTCGTCCGGCAGACCGACTCCAGCCTCCTCGACGAGTGGGAGCAGCTGACCTCCCCCGGCGGCGTGGTGGAGCCCGTGCGCCCCGGCACGGGTGTGCTCGACGAGGCTCCACCCCCGGTCACCGCCAACAGGCGGGCGTTCCGCGTGCTGGTGCGCAACGCGCTGTTCCGCCGGGTGGAGCTGGCCGCGCTGCGCCGGTACGACGAGCTCGGCGACCTCGACGCCGACGCCGGCTGGGACGGCGAACGCTGGCGCGCGGCGATGCAGCGCTACTTCGCCGAGTACGCCGACCTCGGCACCGGGCCCGGCGCCCGCGGCCCGCACCTGCTCGTGGTCGAGGAACGCCCCGGGCGGTGGCAAGTGCGGCAGGTCTTCGACGACCCCGACGGCGACCACGACTGGGGCATCAGCGCCGCAGTCGACCTCGCGGCCTCCGACGAGGCCGGGGAGGCCGTCGTACTCCTGAACGAGGTCGGCCCGCACTGACCGCGACGCACCGAACGGGCATTGTCGTCGGCGCACGCCGGCTGACAGTGTGGGGCTCATGCAGCTGCGAAATCTCGGCAACACCGGGTGCGCGGTGTCCTCGCTGGCACTGGGCACGATGACCTTCGGCAAGGAGACCGACGAGGAGGGTGCCCACGCCCAGCTCGACGCGTTCGTCGAGGCGGGCGGCAACCTCGTCGACACCGCCGACGTGTACAGCCGCGGGGTGTCCGAGGAGATCATCGGCGCCTGGCTCGCGGCCCGGTCCTCCGCCGTCCGCGACCGGGTGGTGCTGGCGACCAAGGGCCGCTTCCCGATGGGCGAGGACGCCAACGACCTCGGCCTCTCGCGCCGGCACCTGCAGCGGGCGCTCGACGACTCGCTGCGGCGGCTCGGCGTTGACTGCGTCGACCTCTACCAGGTACACGCGTGGGACCCGGTGACCCCGTTGCTGGAGACCCTGCGCACGCTCGACGGCATGGTGCGCGCCGGCAAGGTGCGCTACGTCGGGCTGTCGAACTTCACCGGCTGGCAGATCCAGAAGACGGTGGCGCTGGCGAAGGCCGAGGGTCTGGAGGTGCCGGTCACGCTGCAGCCGCAGTACAACCTGCTGGTGCGTGAGCTGGAGTGGGAGATCGTGCCGTCCTGCCTGGACGCCGGCCTGGGCCTGCTGCCCTGGTCGCCGCTCGGCGGCGGCTGGCTGACCGGCAAGTACCAGCCCGACACCCGCCCGACCGGCGCCACCCGGCTGGGCGAGGACCCCGAGCGTGGCGTGGAGGCCTACGACCGCCGCTCGACCCAGCAGCGCACCTGGGACGTCGTCGCGGCGGTGCGAGACGTCGCGGAGCGCCGCGGGGCCACGATGGCGCAGGTGGCGCTGGCCTGGGTCCGCGACCGGCCGACCGTCAGCTCGGTGATCCTCGGCGCGCGCAGCATGGACCAGCTCGAGGACAACCTCGGCGCGGCCGACGTCGTCCTCGACCGCGCCGACACCGACCGGCTGGACGCCGCCAGCGACCCGGCTGCCGCCGACTACCCGTACGGCGTGCCCGGCGTCGACCAGCGGTCACGCAGCATCCACGCGACGGGCTGACGACCGGGCCCGGCTCAGGGCACGTAGTTGAACGTGTCCGGGTCGGGGCCGACGCGCTCGTCGCGGTTCAGCGCGGTGATCTCGCCGACCTCGTCGTCGCTCAGCGCGAAGTCGAGGATGTCGAAGTTCTCCGCGATGCGACTCGGCGTGACCGACTTGGGGAAGACGATGTCACCGCGCTGCAGGTGCCAGCGCAGCGTCACCTGCGCGCTCGTCTTCTGGTGCGCCTCCCCGATCCGCCGCAGCGTGGGGTCGTCGACGACCTTGCCCTGCGCGAGCGGCGCCCACGACTCCGTGGGGATGCCGTGCTCGGCGCCGAACGCGCGCAGGTCGTCCTGCACGAGGTAGGGGTGCACCTCGATCTGGTTCACCGCGGGCACGGTCTCGGTCTCGTCGAACAGCCGCTGCAGGTGGTGGCGCTGGAAGTTCGAGACGCCGATCGCCTTGGCCCGGCCCGAGCGCTGGATCTCCTCCATCGCCTTCCAGGTCTCCACGAAGTCGCCGACCTTCGGCAGCGGCCAGTGGACGAGGAACAGGTCGAGGTAGTCGAAGCCGAGGTCCTTCAACGACTGGTCGAACGCGTTCAGCGCGTCGTCGTAGGCGTGGTAGCCGTTGTTGAGCTTGCTGGTCACGAACACGTCGCCGCGGTCGACGCCGGACTCGCGCACCGCCTCGCCGACCTGCCTCTCGTTGCCGTACATCTCGGCGGTGTCGATGTGCCGGTAGCCCACCTCGAGCGCGGCCAGGGTCACGGCCCTGGTGTTCTCCGGCTCGATCTGGAAGACCCCGAAGCCCAGCTGCGGGATCGTGACACCGTTGTTGAGCGTGATGTTCGGTACGCCGGTCATCGCTGCCTCTCGTCGTCGGCGTCTGGGCCGGTCCCGACGTTAGCCGCCGGGGCCACCGGTCGGCCAGGCTGGGCCGCCGCTGTCGCGTCTAGTGCCCGTCGGGCCGGCTCGGCGCGAACGGCCACTCCTCGAACGCCGCGCACCGGCCGTCGGGGCCGAAGGTGAGCACCCAGAGGTCGCGCCACCGGCTGTCGGGGTCGCTGTAGTCGACTGCGACGCGCACCACGGCCGTCGCGTCGTCGACCGCGACCACCTCGCTGGTCATCACGAACTGCTCGTCGGGGCCCTTGCGCTCGGCGTCCCAGAACTCCGCCACCGCCTCCAGTCCCTCGACCGGCTGCGCCCACGGCGACGGGAGGTAGGCCACGTCGTGGGTGAAGATTCCGACCAGGTGCTCGGTGCCCGCCGTACGCCACGCGCGCTCGTAGTCGCGGACCCACTGCTCCACCGCTGCTCGCTCCATGCCCTCATGGTGCCCGCCCCGGTTGGTGCGCGCGAGTGAGGTGCCGCGTGCTCAGCTCCCCGGCGGCGTGTCGCGGTAGGTGACCAGGGTGTCGTCGCGCTCGGGCGCCGTAGCGTCGCCGAACGGCGAGCCGCCGAGCCGCTCGCGCCCGTGCGGCGCGGTCCAGTCGGTCTCCGGGCCGGCCGGGATGATCCGCGTCGGGTTCAGGTCGGTGTGCACCTGGTAGTAGTGCCGCTTGATGTGCGCGAAGCTCACGGTGTCGGCGAAGCCCGCTGTCTGGTACAGGTCGAGCAGGTAGCCCTGCAGCACCGGGTCCTCGGCGATCTTGTTGCGGTTGCACTTGAAGTGGTTGTGGTAGACCGCGTCGAAGCGCACCAGCGTGGTGAACGCACGGACGTCGGCCTCGGTGATCGTCTCGCCGACGAGATAGCGCTGTCCGCGCAGCCGTGACGACATCCAGTCCAGGCAGTCGAAGATCCGCGAGTACGCCTTCTCGTAGGCCTCCTGGCTGCCGGCGAACCCCGCGGCGTACACCGCGTCGTTGAGGCCGCGGTACACCCGCGCGGCCACCTCGTGGATCTCGTCGCGCAGCGGCTTGGGGTAGAGGTCGGGCGCATCGTCGCGGTGGTAGCGCGTCCACTCGGTCTCGAGGTCGAGCGTGATCTGGTGGAAGTCGTTGCTCACCAGCTTCCCGGTCTGCGTGTCCACGATCGCGGGCACACTGACGCCGTTGGCGTAGTCGACCCCGGTGGCGTCGTAGGCCTCGTGCAGGTACGCGATGCCCAGCACCGGGTCGCGTCCGCCGGGGTCGAGGGTGAACCGCCAGCTGCGCTCGTCCTGGATCGGGTCGACCACCCCGAGGCTCAGCACGTCCTCCAGCCCGAGCAGGTGCCGCACCAGCACCGCACGGCTCGCCCACGGACAGGCCAGTGACGCGACCAGACGGTAGCGGCCGCACTCCAGCGGCCATGCGGCTCCCGGGACGTCGGTGACGCGGCCGGTGAACTCCGCCTTGCCGTGGGTGTAGTCGTCTCCCGTCGATGCCATGCGCTCCACCGTAGGCACGCGTCGGCGGCTTTCCCAGGTCGTCGCATGC
>JALZDI010000221.1 GCA_030862655.1 Actinomycetota bacterium
CGATGTTCATGAGTACGCCGGGCGCCGCCACCAGCGTCACCTCGTCGCCGACCGAGGCGCAGTGCCCGGCGGTGCCGATGTAGTAGTCGCTGGCGCTGCCGAAGACGAAGTTCATCGTGCAGCCGGCGGGGGCGATCATCCAGGACCCGGGGCGGATGCCGGTGAACGCCAGACCGCTGGTGTCGTAGTCGACCCCCTCGGGGATCGGCACCCCCTCGCCCCGCTCGGCCGCCGCCAGCACCCGTGCGTGCAGCTGCGGGGTGTACCAGTCCGGCTGCGCCGCCTTGAGCTCGACGTACCTCGGGCCGGACGCGGTCGCGCCGGCCGACGGCAGCAGGAACAGCGCGAGCGCGGCCAGGCAGAGCAGCAGTCTTTGCATCGTCATGGGGGTGTCCTTCGCTCGAGGAGTCGGCCCGTTGCCTTCTCCAACGACGGTGGGCCGCAAAGGTCACCCCCGGTCCCGGGGCTGCTATCCCTCGTCGAAGGCGGGGCGGACGAAGGTGTCGCTCACGAACGGTCCGCCCACGTGCGAGGCCTCGAAGCGGTCGTCGTCGGTCTCGGGCGTCGCGAGGATCTGCTCGGCGTAGGCCTCCGCGTCGTCCTCGGGGTGGTAGCCGAGGGCCCGGCCGGGCGCGAGGTCCCACCAGGCGCGGGTGTTCGCCGAGATGCCGTAGAGCACGGCGAAGCGCGGGTCGCGGGCTGTCAGCCCGGCCAGGACCATGCGTACGGCGTCGTCGTGGCTGAGCCAGGTGGACAGCTGCCGCCTGCTCGTCGGCTTCTGCTGGAACGACCCGATCCGGCAGGCGACCATGCCGATGCCGTGCCGGTCGGCGTACAGGCTGCAGAGCGCCTCGGCGGCGACCTTCCCGACGCCGTAGAGGCTGTCGGGGCGCTGGCGGGTGCCCGTGGAGAGCGTGTCGGTGCGTGGGGTGCGGCCCACGGCGTGGTTGCTGCTGGCGTAGACCATCCGCTGCGCCCCGGCCTCGACCATCGCCTCCAGCAGGACCGCGGTGGTGTGCACGTGGGACTGCAGGATGTGCGGCAGCGACGCCTCGTGCGGGATGCTCGCGAGGTGTACGACGCCGTACACGCCTGTCAGCGCCTCTCGCACGACGGAGTGGTCGAGGACGTCACCGACGACGGTCTCGACCTCTTGGGGTGCGTCGATGCCGACCCGGTCGAGCGCCACCACGTCATGTCCTGCCCTCGCGAGACCCGTGGTGACGACCCGGCCGATCGAACCGGCGGCTCCGGTGACCAGGACCCGCATCAGATCTGGGGGACGATCGCGGCGAGGAGCTTGCCCATGCGTGAGGCCGCGTCCCTGCCGGCCTGCAGCACCTCCTCGTGGTTGAGCGGCTCGCCGGAGATGCCGGCGGCCTGGTTGGTCACCAGCGACAGGCCGAGCACCTCCAGGCCTGCCTGGCGTGCCGCGATCGCCTCCAGCGTCGTGGACATGCCGACCAGGTCGCCGCCGATCGTGCGCACCATGGCGATCTCGGCCGGGGTCTCGTAGTGCGGGCCGGGGAGCTGCACGTAGACGCCCTCGGCGAGGCTCGGGTCCACCTCACGGCACAGCCGGCGCAGCCGGCGGCTGTAGAGGTCGGTGAGGTCGACGAAGTTCGCCCCCTCGATCGGGGAGGACCCGGTCAGGTTGATGTGGTCGCTGATCACGACCGGTGTTCCCGGCTGCCACCGCGGGTCGAGACCGCCGCAGCCGTTGGTGAGTACGACGGTCCGGCACCCGGCCACGGCCGACGTACGCACGCCGTGGACGACCTGGCGCACCCCGTGGCCCTCGTAGTAGTGCGTGCGGCCCAGGAACACCAGCAGGTCGCGGTCGCCGCAGCGTACCGAGCGGATCGTGCCGGCATGGCCCTCGACTGCCGGGGGCGCGAACCCGGGAAGGTCGGTGACCGACACCTCGGCGCGTGTCTCGCCGAGCGCGTCGGCGGCCGGCAGCCAGCCTGATCCCATCACGAGGGCGATGTCGTGCCGCTCGACCCCGGTGGTGTCGCGCAGCCGCTGGGCGGCCTCTCGGGCCTCGGGCGTGATCCCCGTCTCCGTCACCCGGCCGACCCTATCGAGCGGGAGGGTGGCCGCGGCGCGGGTGGGCGGCACAGTCGGTTCCCCTGTCGGCGTCAGGTCCCGCCGCCGGTATCGGGAGCACGGCCAACGGGTCAGCCCTTGCGCTTGTCTCGGATCAGCACGACCTGGTTCTGCCGCTTCACCTCGAACAGGTCCGTCGCCTCGATCAGGTCGCTGAGCTTGCGGTAGCCGTAGTTGCGCGGGTCGAACGACGCCTGGTTGCCGATCTGGTTGCCGACCTGCCCGAGGTGGGCCCAGTCGTCGTCGCCGCTCGACGCGTCCACGGCGTTGCGCAGCATCATCACCAGCCGGGCATCGCCGCGTAGCTTCTTGGAGTCGATCGGCTTGAGGGACGCCGCTTCGTCGGCCTTGTTGGCGGACGGCTGCGTCAGCCCCTCGACATAGGTGAACTGCGAGCACGCGTTGACGAACGGCTCGGGTGTCTTCCGCTGCCCGAAGCCGTAGACCTTCACGCCGTCGGTCAGGATGCGCATCACCAGCGGCGTGAAGTCCGCGTCGCTGGACACGATCGCGAAGGCGTCCAGCGAACGCGAGTACAGCAGGTCCATCGCATCGATCACCATCGCCATGTCGGAGGCGTTCTTGCCCGTGCTGTAGGCGAACTGCTGGATCGGGCGGATGGCGTACGCGTGCAGCGTCTCCTCCCACGGCCGGAGGTTGGGGCTCTTCCAGTTGCCGTACGCCCGGCGGACGTTGGCGGCGCCGTGGCGCGCGACCTCCGCCAGGATCACGTCGATCTTCGACGCCGGTGCGTTGTCGGCGTCGATCAGCAGCGCGATCCGCTTCTCGTCGTCCTTCACCTGACAGCTCTCCCTCGAGGTCGCCCGAGCCTACCGCGCGGCCGCGGTGCGCTCTGGGACCTCACTACCCGATAGAGCGGCAGTCCCGCGACCGCAGGTCGGCGACGTAGTCGTCGGGTGCGTCCGCCGCGACCGCTGCCTCGACGAGTACGCCGAGGTAGCTGGCCGAGGGCAGACCACCCTCGTAGGCGTCGAGCACGTAGATCCAGGCCAGCCGCTCGCCCTCGAGCATGTCCACACGCACCCGGATCTTGCGGTAGCGAGCCAGGCTGCCGCCCTCCCACTCGTCCAGCCGCTCCTCGTCCTCGGCGGTGACGTCGTACACCGCGACGAACACCTGGTGCAGCGGGTCCTCGACGAGGGTGGCCAGCGCGCCGTCCCAGCCGTACTCCTCGCCGCCGAAGGTCAGCCGCCAGCCGGTCAGCCAGCCCACGCCCTCCAGCGGCGAGTGCGGGCAGCGGGCACTCATGCGCGCGGGATCCAGGTTGGACGCGTAGGCGGCGTACAGCGGCACGGGGCGTCACTGTATCGGCCATGGTGAAACAATGGCTTCCGTGACTCAGGTAGTGATCGTCGGCGGTGGCCCGGGCGGCTACGAGGCGGCGCTGGTGGCCGCCCAGCTGGGCGCCTCGGTGACCGTGGTGGACCGTGACGGCATCGGTGGGTCGGCCGTACTCACCGACTGCGTGCCCAGCAAGACGCTGATCGCGACCGCCGACCTGATGACCGACGTGGAGGAGTCCGGCGAGCTCGGCGTGCGCTTCGACGGGGGCGACCCGGGCGGCGACCCCCGGCGCGCGGTCAGCGTGGACCTGAAGACGGTCAACACCCGGGTTCTCAACCTCGCCCGCAGCCAGTCCGAGGACATCGCCGGCCGGCTGGAGCGCGAGGGGGTCGCGCTCGTGCGGGGCACGGGGCGCCTCGACGGGCCGCAGACCGTGGTGGCGCGTCTCGCCGACGGCTCGGAGCGGCGCTACGACGCCGACGTGGTGCTGCTGGCCACCGGCGCGCACCCGCGTGAGCTGGACACCGCCCGCCCCGACGGAGAGCGGATCCTCACCTGGGAGCAGGTCTACGACCTCGACGACCTGCCCGAGCGGCTCATCGTCGTCGGCTCCGGCGTCACCGGCGCCGAGTTCGCCTCGGCGTACCACGGGCTCGGCGCCGACGTCGTGCTCGTCTCCTCCCGTGACCGCGTGCTGCCGGGCGAGGACGCGGACGCGGCCGAGGTGCTCGAGGACGTGTTCACCCGCCGCGGCATGACCGTGCTGTCGCGCTCGCGTGCCGCCGCCGTGGAGCGGG
>JALZDI010000222.1 GCA_030862655.1 Actinomycetota bacterium
GGCACGTCCTGTGCATCACGCTCGGCACCGGCATCGGCGGTGCGCTCGTGCTCGACGGCCAGGTGCTGCGCGGCGCGAACGGGATGGCCGGCGAGTTCGGCCACATGCAGGTGGTGCCCCGCGGCCACCGGTGCGAGTGCGGCAACCGGGGCTGCTGGGAGCAGTACGCCAGCGGCAACGCGCTGGTGCGCGACGCCCGTGAGCTGGTGCGCGCCGACTCCCCGCTCGCGCACCACCTGCGCGAGGTCGTGCACGGCGATCCGGCAGGCATCACCGGCCCGGTGGTCACCGACGCCGCCCGTGCCGGCGACGCCGCGGCGGTCGAGCTGATCACCGAGGTCGGGCAGTGGCTTGGTGTGGGCCTGGCCGGCCTGACCGCCGCCTTCGACCCGGACTGCATCATCGTCGGCGGCGGCGTGTCCGAGGCCGGCGACCTGCTGCTGACCCCGACCCGGGAGGCGTTCGCCCGGACGCTGACCGGGCGCGGCTTCCGCACCCCGCCGGACATCGTGCCCGCGACGCTGGGGCCCGACGCCGGCTTCGTCGGCGCGGCCGACCTGGCCCGCTCGGCGGTACGGCGGGCGCGGCGGTCGGGCCGCCGGAGCCGCCGGCTGCGCACGCGCCGTGAGGGTCTGCGGACGCAGCGTACGAGTCGAAGTCAAGCGTTCGAAAAGTGACCAATCCGCCCCACTTGTCTCACTAGCCTGGCTGCATGACATCGGTGCGGCTGCTGGCCTACAACATCCTGGGGGGCCGGGCCAGGGTCGCGCTGCGGTCGGTCGTCCGCGCGGTCAACCCCGACGTACTCGTGGCCAACGAGTCGCCGCAGACCCCGCTGCTGTGGCGGTGGCAGTCGCCGTCGCTGGCCCGTGACTGGGACCTGCAGCATGTCGTCGGCGGGCGCAACGGCGGGCGCAACATGATCTGCGCCCAGCACCACATCGGTGTCGCCGAGGCCCACGCCGCCCGCATCAAGCAGCCGTGGCTGAAGCCGATCCGCGGGGTCGTCTCGGCGCAGCTGCAGGTCGACTCGCACCGGTTCGGGGTGGTGGGCTGTCACCTCGGTCTGGACGCCGGGGAGCACCCCGCCCAGGTCGAGGAGGTGCTGCGCGCCGCCGACCGGCTGCACGGACCGGTGGTGGTGGCCGGCGACCTCAACGAGCAGCCGAAGGGCGCGGCGTGGGAGGCGCTGCGGGCCGCGGGCTTCGTCGACCACGCCGACGAGGACGACCTGACCTTCCCCGCCGAGCGACCGGTGCGCCGCATCGACGCGCTGCTCGTGCGCGGGGACGTGAAGGTGAGCAAGCACCGCGTCCCCGGCATCCAGCCCGAGCTGCTGCGGCTGGCCAGCGACCACCTACCGGTGACCGCGACGCTCACCTGGCCCTGACGCTCCGGCCTAAGGGGCGGGATCAGGACCGGCGGTAGGCCGGGACGAGCTCCTGGGCGAGCTGGTCGACGAACAGGCCCGCGTCGGTGACGATGCCCCGCGCCTGCGAGGAGCCCCGGTCGGCCAGCTTGGTGACGGTGGCCGGGTTGATGTCGACGCACACCAGCGGCACCGACGCCGGGAGGATGTTGCCGGTCGCGACCGAGTGCAGCATGGTGGCCACCATCAGGCAGAAGCCGACGCCCTCCAGCTCGGCGCGCATCGCCCGCTGACCGTCGAGCACGTCGGTGTAGACGTCGGGGAGCGGCCCGTCGTCGCGGACCGAGCCCACCAGGACGAAGTCCTTGTGCTGGGTCACCAGCGCGTGCATCACGCCGCCGGTGAGCACGCCCTGGTCGACCGCGGCCTTGATCGACCCCGCCTTGCGGATCTCGTTCAGCGCGCGGATGTGGTGCTCGTGGCCGTGCTCGACGCCGCGGCCGTGGGCCAGGTCGACACCCAGCGAAGTGCCGTACAGCGCGGACTCGATGTCGTGGGTGGCCAGCGCGTTGCCGGCGAACAGCACGTCGACGTAGCCGGCCTCGACCAGCGCTACCATCGCCGGCGCCGCGCCGGTGTGCACGACGCCGGGACCCGCGACCCACAGCACCTTCCTGCGCGCGGACTTGGCGTCGCGCATCCCGTCCGCCACCTGGCGCACCAGCACGGTCTGCGGCTTCTCCGAGGAGACGTCGGACTCCATGAAACCGAAGGATCCGCCTGCATCACGGGCGGGCTGCGGGGCGAGCACCTTGAGACCGGCGGCCCCGCACACCACGCGCATGCCGGCCTTGACGTCGGCCATCGGCACCGTGCGCACCCGCAGCGCGTCGCCCTCGCCGTCGACGACCAGCCCGCAGTCCATCTCGGGGTTCTCCACCGTGAGCCAGCGCCCACCGATGCGCACCCGGCTGTCGAGGTTGGTGGTGGAGTAGAAGCCGTCGGGGAACACGCCGTCGAGCTCGGCCACCGCCGTGGCCGCCTCGCCGGGGTCGACCAGGTTGACGCCATGGGTCTGCAGCCGCATCAGCAGCCGCTGCAGCGCGTCGTCGTCCTCGGCCGCGACGGTGATGGTGGCGTGCGAGGTGTCGTGGGCGTGATGGCCGACGTCGAACCGGTCGATGGTGTAGTCGCCGCCGTACTCCTTCACGTCGTCCAGCACCCGCGACAGGATCCCGCTGTCCATCAGGTGTCCGGTGATCTCGACGGTGTCGGTGACCTGCACGCTGCCTCCTCCTCGGCTCATTCGTCCGGGGCAGCCTAACGGCGGGCTCGCCGGGTGGCGGGGCTCAGACCACCGCGCCGTCGTCGGGACCGTCGTGCGGGCGGTCCTTCATGCGCACCACCAGCGTCACCATCCCGCCGATGAAGCCGAGCACGCACAGCAGCACCAGCAGCCGCGGCGGCGCCCAGGACAGCATCGCCGCTGACAGCAGCATCAGCGGGCCGCCGAGTACGCCGGTCCAGGCCAGCCGGCTGACCAGGTCCAGCCCGGGAGGCGGCGGGGGAGGCCCGGGGACGAAGTGCTCGTCCTCGTCGGCCCGAGCGTCGGCGTGCGCCCGCTGTTCGGGTGGCGGGTCCGCGCGCGGGAGCGTCTCGCGGGGCGGCTCGGTCGCGGTGCTGGAGAACCCGCGCACGATCTGGTCCCAGGCGACCTCGTCGACCGGCGGGGGGTCGTGGCGCTCGGCCACCGGGTTCACGCCGGCCAAATCGCGCACCACGGCCCGCGCCCGGTCCAGGGCGTTGCGGTCGGCGAACACCGCCACCCGGGTCACGGCGTCGCTGTCGGCGTCGGTGTCGGGGAGTACGGCGTACGCGGCGACGCCGGCGTCACGCAGCGCCAGCAGCGCGTCGGCGGCGGCCGAGCGCTCCAGCTCGGCCAGCGGGGCGTAGGCGTCGGCGGTGAGCCCGTTGCCGCGCATTCAGGCCTGCCCGGGCCCGCTGTCGGGGGAGTCCTCGGTGACGCGGCGGACGAACTTCAGCGACTCCTCGAAGATCGCCGGGGCGTCGTGGTCGAGCGTGGCCACGTGGTAGCTGTTGCCGAGCAGGTGCTCGTCGAGGTCGCGGGAGGACACCCGCTGGCTGATGATGCGCCCCGACAGCGGCTCGACGACGTGGTCCTCGGCGGAGCGGAACATCAGCAGCGGCTGGGTGACCTTGGGCAGGTCCTCGCGGGTCACCGCCCACATCCGCATCATCGCGTGCAGCGCCTTCAGCGGGACGCGGGGGTAGCAGTGCTCGTCGACGCCCGGTTTCTTGATGTCGTTGCCGATGCCCGGCCGTGAGGCCACCAGGTGCTTGAGGACCGGTACGGCGCGCAGCTGCTTGTTCTCGCTGGTGACCGCGGGGTTGACCAGGATCACGGCGGCGACGTCGCGACCGCGCTGCTGCGCCAGCCGCAGCGCCAGGCAGCCGCCCATCGACAGGCCGCCGACCACCACCTGGTCGCACCGCCGCAGCAGGTCGTCGAACGCGGCCTCGAGCTGGGCGTACCACTCCTGCCATCCTGTGCGGTTCAGCTCCTGCCAGGTGGTGCCGTGCCCCGGCAGCCGCGGCACCCGCACGCTGAAGCCGTGCTCGGCCAGGAACTCGCCCCATGGCCGCATCGAGGCGGGGGAGCCGGTGAAGCCGTGGCTGAGCACGACACCCACCCGTCCCTGGTCCGCGGCGAAGGGCTGGGCGTGGGGCTGGACCGTCAAGGCTCCTCCATCGGGCTTCCGCGGCTGCGCCGCTGCTCCTCGCATCGTCCCACGCGCGCGCAAGCGGGTCGAG
>JALZDI010000223.1 GCA_030862655.1 Actinomycetota bacterium
GCTCCGATCAGCCCGAGGAGCGGGTTGTCCACGTCCGACGCGGCGACCAGGGTGCGCCCCTCGAGCCGGCTCCTTGCTTCTGTCAGGTCGACGCTGTCCAGAGTGGCCAGACTGCTCGGCCCCTGGTCCAGGGCGGTGGCAGGGCTGGCCGTCGCACCGAGCGCGGCGAGCAGTCCGGCACCACCGTCGTTGGTTCCCGAGCCGCCGAGACCGACGACGATCCGGTTGGCACCGGCGTCGATGGCAGCGGCGACCAGCTCCCCCACTCCCCTGCTGGTGGCGCGTTCGGCGTCCCGCGCCTCGGGCGGGGTCAGGTGCAGCCCGCAGGCCTGGGCGGACTCGATGTACGCCGTGCGCTCCCCCTGCGCGGTCTCGCCGGCGAGCAGCACGGTCGCCGGGACCCGCTCGCCGTACGGGCCGGTGACCGTCACCGCCACCAGGTCTCCGCCGAGCCCGGCGTGCAGCACGTCGCAGAACCCGGGGCCGCCGTCGGCCATCGGCACCCGCACGGTCTCGTCGTCAGGCGCGCGCCGCCGCCAGCCCTCGGCGATCGCGTCGGCGGCCTCGACCGCACTCAGGGTGCCGGCGAACTTGTCGGGGGCGATCAGCACTCGCATGCGCCCATCCTCCCCGGCGGCCGGCCCGTCGGGGCAGGCCGCCCTCGTCGAGTAGCACGGTGCGTAGGGACAAATCGGACATCGGACCTACGGGACGCGCCACCCGACGAGCCGGACGACGGGCGCACGCGGCCGGGCACCCCGTAGGGTGTTGTCATGACGACAACAGACCTCCCGCTGCTGCTGCTCGGGCACGGCGCAGACCCCGACGCCGAGCGCGGCGTGCAGTGCTCCGGCGAGCTGCCGGCGGCGGCCGACCCGGGGCTGGTAGAGCGGGCCCGCAGGGCGAAGGCCGCGCTCGGCGACCGGCTGTTCGTGCTCGGGCACCACTACCAGCGCGACGAGGTCATCGAGTTCGCCGACGTGACCGGCGACTCGTTCAAGCTGGCGCGGGAGGCCGCGGCCCGGCCGGCCGCGTCGTACATCGTCTTCTGCGGCGTGCACTTCATGGCCGAGTCCGCCGACATCCTCACCTCCGACCAGCAGCAGGTGGTGCTGCCCGACCTGGCCGCCGGGTGCTCGATGGCCGACATGGCCCGGTTGCAGCAGGTCGAGGACGCCTGGGACGTGCTCACCGACGCCGGCGTCGCCGACGTGACCGTGCCGGTGACCTACATGAACTCCTCGGCCGACATCAAGGCGTTCTGCGGGCGCAACGGTGGTGCGGTGTGCACGTCGTCGAACGCCCGGCGGGCGCTGACCTGGGCGTTCGAGCAGGGCGAGCCCGACAAGCAGGGTCAGAGCAAGGTGCTGTTCCTGCCCGACCAGCACCTCGGCCGCAACACCGCCGTGCTGGAGATGGGGCTGTCCCTGGACGACTGCGTCGTCTACGACCCGCACAAGCCGGCCGGCGGGCTGACACCCGGGCAGCTGCGCGACGCGCGGATGATCCTGTGGCGCGGGCACTGCTCGGTGCACGGCCGGTTCTCGGCCGAGTGCGTCGACGACGTGCGCGCGCGCATCCCCCGGGTGCAGGTGCTGGTGCACCCCGAGTGCAGGCACGAGGTGGTGACCAAGGCCGACCTGGTCGGCTCGACGGAGTTCATCATCAAGACCATCGACGCGGCGCCGGCCGGGTCGGCGTGGGCGGTCGGCACCGAGCTCAACCTGGTGCAGCGTCTCGCGCAGCGGCACCCGGACAAGCAGATCGTGTTCCTGGACAAGACGGTGTGCTTCTGCTCGACCATGAACCGCATCGACCTGCCGCACCTGGTGTGGGCGCTGGAGAACCTCGTCGAGGGCCGGGTCGTCAACCGCATCGACGTCGACCCCGACACCGAGCGGTGGGCCCTGGTCGCGCTGCAGCGGATGCTCGACCTGCCCTGACTCAGAGGCCGGGCGCCCCCCAGATCGCCATCCAGCGGGACAGGTCGGACTCCACCGTGAGGTCGTTGGCCAGCAGCCCGCGCATCTGCAGCTCGAGCGCGTTGTCGCGCTGCTCGCGGCCGCCGCCGGCCGGGGCGAACGGGTAGAACGTGCCCTGCTTGTAGAGGTAGACCAGCCCGAGCCGACGGCCGTCGCCGTCCTCGAACACGACCAGCGAGCACAGCAGGGAGGACCCGAAGCCGGCGTCCTCCAGCGCGCGGTTGACCGCGTGCAGCTCGGTGACCAGGTCCGAGACCGCCTCCGGCTCCTGCCGGCACACCAGCCAGGTGAACCCGAAGCTGTCGGTCACCCGCTCCACCGCGGGCCCGTTGTCCGCGTCGAGCAGTCGCTGCACGTCGTCCTGCATGGTGGCGAACGCCGCGCCCTCGTTGGCGCGGTAGCACACCGACCCCACCCCGGTGGGCCGGAAGCCGCCGGAGACCTGCAGCGTGACCGCAGCCGAGGGTACGGCGAACAGCTGGTCCAGGTTCGGCTTGGCCTGCTTGCGCCTGCCGAGGATCGCGTCCATCAAGCCCATGTCAGCAGCAGATCACATCGGGCGACCGAGCTGGGCGGAGATCTTCGCCAGCTGGTCGAGCCGCTGCTCCAGCGGCGGGTGCGTGGCCAGCAGCGAGTTGAGGCTCTTGCCCTTGATGGCCGGGGCGATGAAGAACGCGTTCATGCTCTCGGCCTGGCGCAGGTCACGGGTGGGGATGCGCGCCATGTCACCGGAGATCTTGGTCAGCGCCGACCCCAGCGCCGACGGCTTGCCGGTGAGGATGGCACCGGAGCGGTCCGCGCACAGCTCGCGGTAGCGGGACAGTACCCGGGTGAGCAGGAAGCCGATGGCGGCCACCACCATGCTGGCCAGCCAGATCACCAGGAACGGCAGCGCCCCGCCGTTGTTGTTGCCCCGGCCGCCACCGCCGAAGAACAGCCCCCAGCGGGTGATCAGGCCGGCGACCACGCCGAGGAACGAGGCGATCGTCATCACCGCCACGTCGCGGTGCGCGACGTGCGACAGCTCGTGCGCGAGCACGCCCTCGAGCTCCTCGGCGTTGAGCCGGCGCATGATCCCGGTGGTCACACACACGGCGGAGTGCTTCGGCGAGCGTCCGGTGGCGAACGCGTTGGGCATGTCCATGTCGGTGATGTAGACCCGCGGCTTGGGCATGTCGGCCATCGCGCACAGCCGGTCGATCATGCCGTGCAGCTCCGGGGCCTGCTGCGGGCTGACCTGGCGCGCACGCATCGCCGCCAGCGCCACCTTGTCGGAGAAGTACCACTGCCCGACCGCGAACGCGGCGGCGACCACGAGGATGAACCCGGTGCCGAAGCCCTGGCTGATCAGCAGCGCCATGAACGCCAGGTAGAGCACCGCCATCAGCGCCATCACCAGCGTCATCCGCGAGGTGAGCCCGCGGTCCTTGATGAATCTCGTACTGGCCATCGCGACCGTCACGCGCCCTTCTCGTCGGACTACTACCCGGTACGACGCTCCGCGTCCCGGTTTTGTTCCTCCCGTGCGGGCTCAGCCCGGGATGAGGCCCTCGTCGCTGAGCAGCTCCTTGACCTCCTCGAGCGACGCGTCCGGCGGCGGCAGGATCAGGTCGGAGTCGACCAGCTCGTCGATGGGGACCTCGTTGCCGGCCCGTCGTACGGCCGACAGCAGCTCCTCCAGCGCCGTCCGGAAGGCCGCCTCGTCACCCGCGTCGACGGCGTGCTCCACCCGGTCGTCGAGATCGTTGAGCTGGTCGACCCGGTCGTCGTCGATCCGCCACTGGCCCTCCCCCAGGATCCGCAGGATCATGCCTGTTCCTCCCGCTTCTGCGGCTGCGCCTCGGCAGCGCTGGCCGGGTCGCTGGGGTCGATCTCCTTCGGCTTCTCCGTGCTACCGGGACCGGGACCCACCTGCTGCTTCATCTGCGCCAGCTCCAGCTCCACGTCGGAGGTCGAGGACATGGCGTCGAGCTCGCGGCTGATGTCGTCCTGGCCGCCCGGGCTGGTGACGTCGTCGAGCGCGCCCGAGGCCATCAGCTCGTCGATCGCGCTGGAGCGGGCCTGCATCTGCGCGGTCTTGTCCTGTGCCCGCTGCATGGCGTAGCCGACGTCGCCCATCTCCTCGGAGATGCCCGAGAACGCCTCGCCGATCTTGGTCTGCGCCTCGGCCGCGGTGTAGGTGGCCTTCATCGACTCCTTCTGGGTGCGGAAG
>JALZDI010000224.1 GCA_030862655.1 Actinomycetota bacterium
CTACTTCAGCCGCGCCTGGATCACCGACGAGGCGGGCAACGACCTCCGTCCCGGCGCGCTCGAGACCGGCTTCCTGCGTCCGCGGCCCGACAACCAGCTCGAGCTCGTGCTCGCGCACCCGACCGGGTTCGCCGAGGTCTGGTACGGCGAGGTCGACGGCGCCAAGATCGAGCTGCGCACCGACGCCGTCGTGCGCACCGAGTCGGCCAAGGAGTACACCGCCGGTCACCGGCTCTACGGGCTGGTCGAGGGCGACCTGATGTGGGCCTACGACATGGCGGCGATGGGGCAGCCGCTGCAGTCGCACCTGTGGGGCCGGCTCAAGCGCCTCTGACCCGCTCCGCCCGCGCTTCACCCTGAGCGCACGCTCATGTCCGCAATGTGGTTTCACGCAGTGTTTGCGCTGTACATCTAGCGTCCCAAACGTGGCGTTCTCGGTCACCGCTCGGGGTGAGCCAGGGTCCGCGTGGTCCACGTGTCGGGGGGCAGAGATGGCAAGGGTGGAGACCACCGCTGCGGCGGTGCAGCGCTGTGTGGTTGCGGCGTTCTGTCTGGTGCTGGCGGCAGCAGTGGGCCTCATCGGCACCTCCGAGGTCCTCAGCGGGGCGCCCACTCCACGCACCGGCGGCGCGGGCGACGGCGGCGGCGAGCGGTCGGTCTGTGGCGGGCTCACCGCCGACCGGCACTTCGTCGCCGAGCGGTCCTACATCGGTGACGGGCACGCGTGCGAGCACCTGCGTGCCCGTGCGCAGGGCGACCGAGACGGCCATGGTGACCGGGCCGGCCAGGCACACGGCGGCGTGGCCGGCGGCGTGGCCGACCACGTGCGCGCACGCGTCGCCCTCGCCGGCGCACTGGCCCGGCTGGACGGCAGGCCGGACCGTGTCGGGGTGTGGAGCCGTGCGCGCTCACGCCCGGGGACGTCGGCGATCGCCATCTCCGCCGTCCTGCTGCACACCGGCAAGGTGCTGATGTTCGGCCAGACGCAGGACTACACGACCGCCGTGGGCTCGGTGTACGACCCGGCGACCAACACCGGCTACGAGATCCCGCTGCCGGGGCCGATCTTCTGCAGCAGTGTCACCCCGCTGAGCGACGGCCGGGTCCTCGTGGTCGGCGGTGCCGACCCGCTGCCGCAGGGCACCGAGGAGCTGTGGCTGTTCAACCCGGTCGCGGCCGACAGAGACCCGCAGACGGCCTGGACCCGGCAGCCGGATATGTCGGCCGGGCGCTACTACCCCACGTCGACGCGGTTGCCAGGCGGCCGGATCATCATCACGGCCGGCCGGGACGCAGACGGCACCACGGAGAACCCCAACGTCGAGGTCTTCACGCCGCCGGCAGCCGGCGCCGCCGAGGGCACCGTGCGCACCGTGGGCCCCCCGCACGCGACCGGCTGGTACCCGCACCAGCTGGTGATGCGCGACGGGCGGCTGCTGCAGATGGACAAGTGGAACACCCACGTGCTCGACCCCAGGACCTGGACCTGGACGAACCGGCGCCGGCTGGCGCTGGAGGCTCGTGCTGGCGGAGGAGCTGCCCATCTGATGCTGCCCGCCGGACCCAAGGGGTCGACCAAGGTGATGATGATCGGCGGGCTGACTACAGGCCCGGAGCGTCTGGCGCAGACGGGCACGCAGGTCTACAACTACGCGCGGCCCCGCCTCGGCTGGACCCCGGCCGCGCCCATGTTCAACCCGCGCTCGCACATGAACGTCGTGCAGGTGCCCGACGGGTCGGCCTACGCGATCGGGGGCAACAGCCAGGCGCTGCGCCTCGCCCCCCGCCGGCAGACCCTGCACTACGACCCGGCCACCGGTCGCTGGCGCGGCATGGCGTTCCAGGAGCCGCAGCGGGCCTACCACTCGACCGCGCTGCTGCTGCCCGACGGACGCATCATGTCCGCGGGTGACAACGGGCGGACCGGCGGCCAGGACCGGATCGACTTCTACCGCCCGCCCTACCTGTTCAAGGGCAAGCGTCCGGTCATCGACCGCGCGCCGAAGCGGCTGGCGTACGGCCAGCAGTTCCGGATCAGGGTCCGCAGGTCGCCGGCCACCCGGGCGGTGCTGATGGCGCCCGCGGCCACCACGCACGCCAACGAGATGAACGCCCGCCACGTGACCCTCGCCGTACGCAAGACCGCCACCGGCCTGCAGGCGGTCGCACCGAGCAACGCCAACCTGGCACCGGCCGGCCACTACATGTTGTTCGTGCTCAACGCCGAGGGCGTTCCGTCCCGGGCCAGCTGGCTCCGGGTCGGACCCCGCTGACCCCTGGTGACGCCGCGCTGAGCGGGGACGGCGGCACCGGCCCGGCTGGTGCCGCCCGCCTACACTCGGGGCGTGCGACCCGGTGACGACGTCGGCGCGCCGGCCGACTGGCAGGAGGAGCTGCGGGCGCGTGGCTACCGGCTTACCCCGCAGCGCCAGCTGGTGCTGGAGGCCGTCCAGGACCTCCAGCACGCCACCCCCGACGAGATCCTGGTGCACGTGCGCGAGCGCGCCTCGGGGGTCAACATCTCCACGATCTACCGCACACTGGAGCTGCTCGAGGGGATCGGGCTGGTCACGCACACCCACCTCTCGCACGGCGCCCCGACGTACCACTCGTCCGCGCTGCCCGAGCACGTGCACCTGGTCTGCCGCTCGTGCAGGCGGGTGACCGACGTCGACCCCGAGGTGGTCGAGCCGCTGGTCACGCGGCTGCACCAGGCCGAGGGCTTCCACACCGACGTGCCGCACCTGACCATCTTCGGCCTCTGCAGGAAGTGTTCGTGATGACCTATCGCAGCCCCTTGCTCGACTCCGTGCCGGGCGCGGTGCAGGCCGAGCCACCAGACGCCGGGGTGGCGTGGCACTACGGCGAGTGGGCGGCCGAGCAGCGCCGGCTGGTGGCCGGCGAGGGGTTCGTCGACCTCTCCCACCGCGGCGTGCTGCGGGTGTCGGGGCCCGACCGGCTGGGCTGGCTGCACTCGATCACCTCCCAGCAGCTGGAGGGGCTGACACCGGGAACGCCGACCGCGACGCTGGTGCTGTCCCCGCACGGGCACGTCGAGCACGCGATGTACGGCCGCGACGACGGTGAGTCGTTCTGGGCGCACGTCGAGCCCGGCACCGTCGCGGCGCTGGTGGAGTGGCTGGACTCGATGCGGTTCATGATGCGCGTCGAGGTCTCCGACGTGACCTCGTCGTACGCCGTGGTCCACCGGCCGGGCGAGGGTGAGGTGGTGATCGAGCGCACGTCGCTGCCGGCGTACGCCGACCAGCACGGCCCGCCGAGCGGGGTCTGGGCGCACGAGGCCCTGCGGATCGCCGCCGGCGTGCCGCGGCACGGGCTCGACACCGACCACCGCGCGATCCCCAACGAGATGGGCTGGATCGGTCCTGCGGTGGCGCTGGAGAAGGGCTGCTACCGGGGCCAGGAGACCGTCGCGCGGGTGCACACGCTCGGACGACCCCCGCGGCGGCTGGTGCTGCTGCACCTGGACGGGTCGGTCGACCGGCTGCCGCCGCACGGGTCCGACGTGGTGCACGGGGAGCGCACCGTCGGGTTCGTCGGGTCGTCGGCGCTGCACCACGAGCTCGGGCCCGTCGCGCTGGCGCTGGTCAAGCGCAACGTGCCGCTGGACGCCTCGCTGCTGGCCGACGGGGTCGCCGCCGCGCAGGAGCCGATCGTCGACCCGGAGGCCGGGCTGCACGTGCGGCCTCAGCTGCGGTGACGCTGCTCCGGGATCGGCGGCCACTGCACGGGGCGGATGGTGTATGCCTGGTGGTCGTGCGTGCACTGGAAGCCGGGGATGACGCACGCGAACAGCGGCGACTCCAGCAGCACCGAGACCAGGCAGTCGGCGGAGTCGTGCTCGGGGCAGCGCCCGTCCTCGGTCGCGACGCGCCCCGTGTGCACGCAGGCGGCGAGCTCACTGGTCATGTCCGACACGTTAGACATGAGTCGTCACCGACGCGTTAAATCCTGGCCGCGTCGAAGGGGCCACGACGCACCTTCCCGGCAGATGGGAAGGTGAGTTCCGCCATCTCGGTGACCTCCGTAGGCTCGCCGGGTACCAACGCCGTCACGAGGGGTACACATGAGCAGCGTGGACAGCGGTCGGCCCATGGGCCTTCGGCGAGCCCTTCGACGTGCGCGCGACGGCGTGACGCTCAACCACGACGAGGTGGTGGCGCTG
>JALZDI010000036.1 GCA_030862655.1 Actinomycetota bacterium
CCTCGACGCAGCGGAGCGGCACAACGCATGAAGAAGTGGGCGCTTTGCCCGGACGTCTGACGACCAGGGCGGAGTCACCGCTCGAGGCCCCGGACGCTCACGCAAAATGGCCCTTGCTTCGGACGCTACGCCCTCTGACCCCGCCGAGGAAGATGCGCGCTGTCTCGGCGCGCAGGGTGAGGCGTGTACGCATCGATTGGCGCGAAGTGGTTGCCTCGCAGGCCGCGAAGCAACCAGAACGCGCCACACGACGCGAGGGACGGCAGGCTCAGCCGACGGGGTGGTAGGCGCAGGGGTCGCGCTCGGCGGCCTCGGCCGACGCGTCGGGCGAGGCCGGCGCCTCGGGACTCGCCTGCGCCCCGCCGAAGCCGCCGGACCCTCCGGAACCGCCACGGTTCGACCCGCTCTCTGACCCCGGCGACGAAGGCGACGCGGACGCCGTACCCGAGGCGAACGACTCGGCCAGCACCCGCTCCACCTTGTTGTGCATGAACTCGTAGTCCGGGTCGTTGGGGTTGAACCGGTCGGTGTACTGGAAGACCAGGCTGTCCACGTCGCCCTTGCGCAGCTCCAGCGCCAGTTCGACGAAGTCGGGCAGCAGTCCCTGCGGGATGTCGGTGCGCACGATCTCCTTGCCGGCCGAGGCCAGCTCCTCGTAGCGCCGCAGCAGCGTCATCGGGTCGGCCTCGTCGATCAGCGCCTGCATCACGCAGCGCTGGCGCTCCATCCGGTCGTAGTCGTCGAGCCCGTAGCGACCGCGCGCGAACCACAGCGCGTGGAACCCGTTCAGGTGCTGCGACGGGCCCGGCTCGAGGTAGTCCTTGGGCGGGACGCCGGCGTCGGAGTTGCCGCCGATCGGGATCGGCTGGTTGACGTTGACGGTGACACCGCCGATCGCGTCGACCACCTGCTGAAACCCCTTCAGGTTGATCAGCGCGTAGTAGTCGACCGGCATGCCGAGCGCGCCGCTGACCGCCTGCTTCACCGCCGCGGCACCGGGGTTGTCGGCGCCCTCGACCGCCTCCGGGTGCAGCTCGGGGACCTTGCCGTAGACCGCGTTGAGCATGTACTCGAGCGGGTCGCCCGGGCCGGTGAACCCCTCAGGATAGATCTCGTCCAGCTCCGAGCCCTCGGGGAACGGCACGTCTGCGAGGTTGCGCGGCAGGCTGAACAGCACCGCGTTGCCGGTCTCGGCGTCCAGGCTGGCCAGGATCACCGAGTCGGTGCGCACGCCGGTGCGGAACACGCCCCCGTCGCCGCCGAGCAGCAGCACGTTGACCCGGTCGTCCTTTCCCCACACCGAGCTTCCCTCCTCCTCGGTGGCCGCCGGGGCCGCGTCGTCGTCACCGGAGCCCTCGGCGAACACCGTGGTCACCAGGTCGCGCTGCACCAGCGCGTAGCGGGCGCCCATCGCGAACGGCGACGCGACCACCAGACACAGCACGAACACGAACGCCATC
The DNA here is from genome assembly GCA_030862655.1 of Actinomycetota bacterium. The sequence goes on from JALZDI010000036.1 coordinate 1,461, forward strand.
TCGATGACGCGGTCCAGCTGCGGTGCCCGACGGCGGCGCAGCATGCGGTAGCTCAGCACCACCACGCCGACCAGGCCGACCACCAGCGCCAGCAGGACGATGGCCGTGACCAGCAGCATCCGCGGGTCGACCGCGAACGCGAGCACCTCGGTCTGGTGCGTGGCCGCGTAGCCGCCCAGCCCGAGCAGCACGAGACCGGCGGCGATCACGATCAGGCCGAGGGCCCGTCGGCCGGCGAGCAGGAACCCGCTGCCGGGCAGTACGGTGCTGACCACGGTCAGCCCCAGCGTCGACGCCAGCGAGCGGGCCCGGTACAGATGGGCGCGGCGTCCGACGACCGGCGAGGGCAGGGACGGTAGCGAAGGCATCGACGGCGAGCGCAGCCCGGACCGCACCGGCTCAGCCGTGACCAGCCGGCGCAGCGCGTCGGTGCGCGACGGCTGCGCTCGCATGCGGCGGCCGGGTCTCTTCACCCGGCGGCCAGGCTGGCTCATGGTCGGTGTCCTTCCAGCAGGCCGGCTGCGGCCAGCGGCAGAGCCGCGGCCACCGCGGACGCGGTCACGGGCCCCCCGACGCCGGACAGTGTGGCAGCCGCCCCGTGAAGCCAGGCACCCAGGCTGCCAGCGTCCAGCGGGTCCAGCCCCGCGGCCAGAAGCGACCCGCACAACCCCGCGAGTACGTCGCCCGCGCCGGCAGTCGCCAGCCACGCGTTTCCCGTCACATTGACGCGAACCCGCCCGTCGGGTGCGGCGACCAGCGTCCGCCGCCCCTTGAGCAGCACGGTCGCGTCGAACCGAGCCGCGGCCTCGCGCGCGTGCCGCAGCGGCGCCGCCTCCACCTCCTCGCGCGCCACCTCGAGCATCCGGGCGAGCTCGCCGGCGTGCGGCGTGAGCAGCCCGGGTACGCCGAGCGGCGCGTCCAGGACTCCGAGGGCGTCGGCGTCCACCACCAGCGGAACGCCGTCCTCACAGACCCGACCCAGGGTCGAGGCGACGTCGCCCCCTCCCCCGGAGCCGACCACCCACGACTGCACGCGGCCGGGGCCCACGACCACCTCGGGGTGCTCCGAGCGCACCAGCGCGGCCACGCTGTCGGGTCCGTCGTAGCGGACCATGCCGCACGGCCCGCCGACCGCACCGGCGACCGCGAGCACCGCGGCACCGGTGAACTCCGTGGAGCCGGCGGCGACCCCGACCACGCCGCGGGTGTACTTGTGCGCGTCGCGGTCGGGCACCGGCAGCAGAGCGGCCGCGTCGGTCTCCTGCAGCGCCTCCACCGGCGCCGCCGGCAGGTCGAGGCCGATGTCGACCAGGTGCACGCTGCCCGCGGCCGCCGCGCCGGGGTCGACGAGCAGACCCACCTTGTGCGTGCCGAAGGTGACGGTCACGTCGGCGTGCATGTGCGGCGCGGGGGTCTCGCCGGTGTCGACGTCGAGGCCGCTGGGCACGTCGACGGCGACCACGACGCCGGCGGCAGCGGACTTCACCAGGTCGGCGGCCTGGTCGCGCAGCCCCGGCTTGCCGCCGATGCCGACGATCCCGTCCAGCAGCAGGTCGGCCGGACCGGGCTCGGACACCACCCGCCCGCCGGCGGCGCGGAACGCGGCCAGCCCGCCCGCGTGCGTCTTCTCCGGCTTGAGCAGCACGGCCTCGACGCGGGCGCCGCGCCGGGCGAGCCGGGCCGCGGCGAACAGGGCGTCACCACCGTTGTCGCCGGAGCCGACGAGCACGGCGACGCGCGCGCCGTACACGCGGCCGAGCAGGTCGGCGCACACGGTCGCCAGCCCGGCGGCGGCCCGCTGCATCAGCGCACCCTCGGGCAGCGTGGCCATCAGCGCGGCCTCGGCGGTGCGGACCTGCTCGACGGTGTGCGCGGCCCGCATCAGGACTCCAGCACCACCACGGCCGAGGCGATCCCGGCGTCGTGCGACAGCGACACGTGCACCGAGCCGACCGACATCTGCTCGGCGCGGGCGGCGACCGACCCCGACATGTGCAGCGACGGCTGCCCCGAGGGGTCGGTGCGCACCTCGGCGTCGACCCAGTGCAGCCCGTCGGGCGCGCCGAGGGCCTTGGCCAGCGCCTCCTTGGCCGCGAACCGGGCGGCCAGCGACGCGATCGCCCGCTGCTGCTCCAGCGTGGTGAACAGGCGGGTGCGCAGGCTCGGCGTACGCTCGAGGCTCTGCTCGAAGCGCGCTACGTCGACGACGTCGATGCCCACGCCGACAATCATCGCTGCGTCCGCCGCTCCGCGCGCGATAACGCACCCTTCGGCGGACGCCAGCAGCCGGTGGGGCGCATCACTCGACCGTGACCGACTTGGCGAGGTTGCGCGGCTGGTCGACGTCGTGCCCGAGGCTGGTGGCCAGCTCACAGGCGAACACCTGCAGCGGTACGACGGCCACCAGCGGCTGCAGCAGCGTGCCCACCCGCGGCAGCCGGATCAGCTCGTCGGCGTAGGGCACCACGTCGTCGTCGCCCTCCTCGGCGAGCACGATGGTGCGGGCGCCGCGGGCGCGGATCTCCTGGATGTTGGACACGATCTTGTCGTGCAGCATGTCGCGCCCGCGCGGGGGTACGACGACGAACACCGGCAGCCGGTCCTCCATCAGCGCGATCGGCCCGTGCTTGAGCTCGCCGCCGGCGAACCCCTCGGCGTGGATGTAGGCCAGCTCCTTGAGCTTCAGCGCCCCCTCCAGCGCGACGGGGTAGCCGACGTGCCGGCCCAGGAACAGCACCGACCGCGACCCGGCCAGCTCGCGGGCGAGCTCCTCGACCGGGGTGATCGCGGCGAGCACCTGCTCCAGCGCCGCCGGCACCTGCGAGAGCTGGCTCATGACCGCGTTGATCTCGTCGCCGTACTTCATCCCGCGCACCTGCGCGAGGTAGAGCCCGAGCAGGTAGCAGGCGGTCAGCTGGGTGAGGAACCCCTTGGTGGAGGCGACGCCGATCTCGGGGCCGGCGTGGGTGTAGATGACCGCGTCGGACTCGCGCGGGATCGTCGACCCGTTGGTGTTGCAGATCGACAGCACCCGGGCCCGCTGCTGCCGGGCGTGCCGGACCGCCATCAGCGTGTCCATGGTCTCGCCGGACTGGCTGATCGAGACCACCAGCGTGGACCGGTCGACGATCGGGTCGCGGTAGCGGAACTCGCTGGACAGCTCCACCTCGCACGGCACCCGGGTCCAGTGCTCGATCGCGTACTTGGCGACCAGGCCCGCATAGAAGGAGGTGCCGCACGCGAGCACGATCACCTTGTCGATGGTGCGCAGCTCGTCGTCGGACAGCCGCATCTCGTCCAGCTGCAGCGACCCGTCGGCGGCGTGCCGGCCGAGCAGCGTGTCGGCGACCGCGCCGGGCTGCTCGTAGATCTCCTTGCGCATGAACCAGTCGTAGCCGCCCTTCTCGGCGGCCGAGAGGTCCCAGTCGACGTGGTACGGCGTGCCCTGCACCGGCGTCCCCTCGAAGTCGGTGACCTCGACCGCGTCGGCGGTGATCGTCACCACCTGGTCCTGGCCGAGCTCGAGCGCCTCCTGCGTGTGCGCGAGGAACGCGGCGACGTCGGACGCGAGGAAGTTCTCGCCCTCGCCGAGGCCGACGACCAGCGGGGAGTTGCGGCGGGCGCCGACCACCCGGGTGGGGTCGTCGGCGGTGGCGGCGACCAGCGTGAACGCACCGCGCAGCCGCCGGCACACGGTCTGCATCGCGGTGGTGAGGTCGGCGCCGCGGCCGAGCTCGAGCTCGAGCAGGTGGGCGACCACCTCGGTGTCGGTGTCGGAGCGCACCTCGTGGCCGTCGCGCTCGAGGTGGTCGCGCAGCGAGGCGAAGTTCTCGATGATGCCGTTGTGCACCACCGCGACCGTGCCGTGGCAGTCGGTGTGCGGGTGCGCGTTGTGGTCGGTGGGCGGACCGTGGGTGGCCCAGCGGGTGTGCCCGACCGCGGTCGAGGAGGCGGGCATGGGGTGCTCGTCGAGGGCCTTGTCGAGGTTGCCGAGCTTGCCGGCCCGCTTCTGCACGTGCAGCATGCCAACCCCGACCAGGGCGACGCCCGCGGAGTCGTAGCCGCGGTACTCCAGGCGCCGCAGGCCGTCGACGACCACACCCTGGGCCTGCTGGTGCCCGACGTACCCCACGATTCCGCACATGGGCCTCAGCGTACCGAGGAGGTGGGCGCCGGCCCGTAATTGCGTTGCCCCGCCGATGACTTCTGCCGTTGGGTTGGGTCTACCCGGCCATGCCCAGCGACCAGGAGACGACCATGACCCCGAGCACCGTGGGCGAGATCAGCGCCCAGCACCGCACCCTGCTGCGCGTGCTCACGGTGGCCACCTTCGTCGTGATCCTCAACGAGACGATCATGATCAACGCTATCCCGCTGCTGATGGGCGAGCTGGACGTCTCGGCCCGCTCCGCCCAGTGGCTGTCGGCCGGCTTCATGCTGACGATGGCGGTGGTGATCCCGGTCACCGGCTGGTTCCTGCAGCGGGTCACCACCCGGGCCGCGTTCGCGACCGCGATGTCGCTGTTCTGCACCGGGACCCTGCTGGCCGGGCTGGCTCCGGCGTTCGGGGTGCTGCTGACCGCGCGGGTGATCCAGGCGGCCGGTACGGCCGTGATGCTGCCGCTGCTGATGACGACGCTGCTCACCGTGGTGCCGCTCTCCAAGCGGGGCCGGGTGATGGGCAACGTGACCCTGACCATCTCGGTCGCCCCGGCGCTGGGCCCGGCGCTGTCCGGGGTGATCCTGCAGTTCCTGCCCTGGCGGTGGCTGTTCTTCCTGGTGCTGCCGGTGGCGGCGGCGCTCGCGGTCGGCGGGCTGCGCATCGTGCGCAACGTCAACGAGCCGCAGCCGGGAACCCTCGACCTGCCCAGCGTGCTGCTCACCGCGGTCGGCTTCGGCGGCCTGGTCTACGGGCTGAGCCAGTTCGGCACCGACGCCGCGCAGGGCGCGGTGTCGCCGTGGCTGCTGGTCGGCGTCGGCGCTGTGGGGCTGGTGGTGTTCGTGGCCCGGCAGCTGCGGCTGCAACGCACCGCCACCCCGCTGCTGGACCTGCGCACGCTCACGCACGGTGGTTACGTCAACGCGCTGGCGATCATGGCGCTGGGCTTCATGGCGCTGATGGGCGCGATGATCCTGCTGCCGCTGTACCTGCAGCAGGTGCGCGGGCTGTCCACGCTGGCCACGGGGATGCTGCTGATGCCCGGCGGGCTGGCGATGGGGCTGCTCGGTCCCCCGGTGGGCCGGATGTACGACCGGTACGGCGCGCGCCCGCTCGTCGTACCCGGGTCGGTCGGGCTGGTGGTCGCACTCGCGCTGATGGCGCTGGCCGCCGCCAGCGGGGCCGCGTGGCTGTTCCTGCCGCTGCACGTGCTGCTCAGCGTGTCGCTCGCGTGCGTGTTCACCCCGGTGTTCACCGCCGGGCTGGCGTTCCTTCCCCCATCGCTGTACTCCCACGGCAGCGCGATGCTCGGCACTCTGCAGCAGGTGGCGGCGGCGGCCGGCACCGCGCTGGTGGTGACGATCATGGCGACCCGGGCGGCGCAGCTGGCGGAGCAGGGCGCCGAACCCGACGCGGCCATGGGCGGCGGCGTGCAGGTCGCCCTGGCCGCCGGTGCGGTGATCGCCCTGGTGGCGCTGGGGCTGGCGTTCCGGCAGCCGACGCCGCAACCTGAGACCGGTGACCCGACAGCCGGCGAACCACAGGCCGGTGACCCGCTGGCCGAGTTCGAGCGCGACCTGGCCGGCGACCGGGTCACCGACGACCCTTCCTGCGCCCAGACCTAAGGAGGGCGAAGACCATGTCCGTCCAGCTCAACCACACCATCGTGCACGCCCGCGACAAGCACGCCTCGGCGCAGTTCCTGGTCGACATCCTCGGTCTGGAGCAGCCCACGACCTTCGGGCCGTTCGTGGTCGTGCAGGTGAGCAACGAGGTGTCCCTGGACTACGCCGACGACCACGGCACGCCCCATCCGCAGCACTACGCGTTCCTGGTCGGCGAGGAGGAGTTCGACCAGATCCACGCCCGGATCGTCGAGCGCGGCCTGACCTTCTGGGCCGACCCCTTCCACCGCCGGCAGGGCGAGATCAACACCAACGACGGCGGCCGGGGCCTGTACTGGGACGACCCCAACGGTCACAGCCTGGAGATCATCACCGTCCCCTACGGCGGCTGAGCGGACCGGCCCGGCAGGCACCCACGTCTCGAGGCCACCGGCCACGGGCCACAATGAGTCGCATGCCGGAGCAGCAGGCGGCGTCCCCGCCCCCGCCGAGCTCGCCGTACGTCGAGCTGGACCGCACCGCCTGGGCCGCGCTGGCCGAGTCGATGGAGTCGCCGCTGTCCGGCACCGAGGTGGAGCGGCTGCGCGGGCTCGGCGACGAGCTCGACCTCGACGAGGTGCGCGCGGTCTACCTGCCGCTGTCGCGGCTGCTCAGCCTGTATGTGCGCAACTCCGCCGAGCTGCACCGGGAGACCGAGGAGTTCCTCGACCAGCCGCAGCCGCCGCGCACGCCGTTCGTGATCGGGATCGCCGGGTCGGTGGCGGTGGGCAAGTCGACGACCGCGCGGCTGCTGCGCGAGCTGCTGGCGCACTGGCCCGAGCACCCCAACGTGGAGCTGGTCACCACCGACGGCTTCCTGCTGCCCAACGCCGAGCTGATCCGCCGCGGGATCCTCGACCGCAAGGGGTTCCCGGAGTCCTACGACCGCAAGGCGCTGCTGCGGTTCGTCATCGACGTGAAGTCCGGCCGCGAGGTCGTGACCGTGCCGCAGTACTCCCACCTGAAGTACGACGTGATGCCCGACGAGCGGCAGGTGCTGAAGAGCCCCGACATCGTGCTGGTCGAGGGGCTCAACGTGCTGCAGCCGGCGCGCACCCGCGAGGACGGCAAGACCGGTCTGGCGGTCAGCGACTTCTTCGACTTCTCCGTCTACGTGGACGCCGCGCTGCCAGACATCCGGCAGTGGTACGTCGAGCGTTTCCTGCGGCTGCGCGAGACCGCGTTCCGCGACCCCGAGTCGTACTTCTCCCGCTACGCAGAGCTGTCCGAGTCCGAGGCCGTCGCCCAGGCGAGGGCGCTGTGGGACGGCATCAACGGGCCCAACCTGGCCACCAACATCAAGCCCACCCGCAGCCGCGCGACACTCGTGCTGCGCAAGGACGCGGACCACTCGGTGCGGTGGGTCAGACTACGCAAACTGTGACAAGCCGGTAGCGCGCTGGTGGCATTCTCACGCTGGGTGATGAGGGTCTGACGCCGGGTTTCGGCGTAGTACAAGGGATTACTCCCGACTGCGTATATGTGCGTAGCCCTGCTCTCCATACGTTGGCAATGGACAACCGAACAGCCGACAACGGGGAGCACAAATGGACTACGGGAGCGAGCCAAACGGCCGAGACTTCGACCGTCGCGCATTCATCAAGCGGGCCGGCGTCGTCAGCGCCGCCACCGTCTGGGCCGCCCCGACTGTGCAGTCGCTGGTGGCGCCGGCCTTCGCCACGGGAACCCCGCGGGGCGCCTGTACTGCATGCCTCACCGGCGGTGGCCAGATCGTCGGAACCACGACGAGCCCAGTGCTCTTCAACGGCGTTCCCATCCCCAAGCTCAGCTTCGGTCTGGGCCAGATCTGCTGTGAGGGACAAGGACCGACCACGATCGAGGTCAACGCCCACCCGGACAACCGGCCTCAGAACGACATCTCCTGGCACTTCGACGAGAACCTCGTCGTGACCTGCACCAAGACCGGCGATCCATCCCCGCCGCCGCGGACCGCCGACTGCGCCAACCGGTTCACCGGGACTGCTGAGGACGGCGACGGCAACACGTTGAGCTTCGTCTTCGAGGACAACGGAGAGCCGGGCCAGATGGTCGATTTCGTGTCGATCAGCATCTCCGGCCCGCAGGGCACCCTGTCGGGAACCGGCCTGCTCGACCGGGGCAACCTCCAGGTCCACGAGGGCCTGGGCCCCGTCACCCGCGACTGCAGCGGCTGCTGATCGTCGCATCAAGGTTCCACACCACTCAACACAACAGTTACACCAACCAAAAGGGGGGGCCCACCGTGGAAAGCCCAATGATCGAGGACCAGCCAACTGGTCTCAACCGTCGAGACGTGCTGAGGCGAGGAGCGATCCTCGGTGGCGCGCTCGTCTGGACCGTTCCGGCGGTGCAGACCCTGGCCGGTCCGGCCTTCGCAGCCGGCACGCCCTGCGTGGGCCGCTTCGAGTTCACGGACGACCGGGGCACGTGTCTGTTCGTCCAGTTCAATGCTGACACGACCTGCTGCGACTGTGTCACCACGTTCGTCGCCGCAAACCCGAGCCTGCCAGCGGCGGTGCTGTTGGCCGGCGCGTTCTGCACCATCTCCGGTGCCTGCACCATCCAGAGCGCCGGAACCTGCTGAGAGAGGAACACCACAATGGCTACATGGAATGAACTGACCACTGACCAGCAGGCCAAGATCTCGGAGCTGCTGCGGATGAGCGCCAATGCTGCTGGCGTCCAGGTGTCAGGCCAGGTGCTTCTGCGGGGTGAGGGCGAGAGCCTGGTCATCCCCGCCACTGCGGTCTGACTG
>JALZDI010000225.1 GCA_030862655.1 Actinomycetota bacterium
CCACCGCGCCCCGGGCATGCCCTACGCGCACCCGACGGTCGAGCACTTCGCCCCGCTGTTCGTCACCCTCGGCGCCGCCACCGACACCGAGGCGGCCCCGAAGCAGGTCATCGACGGGTTCTGGATGGGTCTGGCCAAACGGTCCTTCCACGTCGACTGACCAGCCTCGTCGGTTCCTTCAGGCCCGAGTCCGAATCCGCACACAAGACAGGAGCCCTTCCGTGACCGTCAAGGTCATGGACCCGCAGGGCCACCGCATCTACGCGCGGGAGCCGCGCGACAACTCCACCTTCGTCGGTTCGTTCGTCGACGGGCCACACAGACCAAGCAGGCCAGGCACCGACTACCCGGGCGTACGACGCGCGTCGTACCGGCGCGTCGGAGTCACCTGGCGGTTCCGGCTGCGGCAACGGGGTAGGTACGGGCTTATCCGCTCGACACCCGAGACCATCGGGCACGCGCGACCCGCGCGGGCCGGAGAGGACACCGACGATGAGCGACGACGCCGAGCTGGCACCGCTGTCTGACGAGGAACTCGCCGCCGAGGAAGCCATCGCCCTTCCGGACAAAGAGGTCGTATCCATCCTCGACCTCAACGCCGACCTGGATCTGGCCATCGACGCCGCCGCGCCGATCGACCTCGCGGTGGCCGCCAACGCCAACATCGCTGCCCCCATCGACGCCGCCGTCGGAGCCAACATCCTCTCCGACGGCTCGTCCGCGCAGGCGCTGGCCGACCAGGGCGTGCTGCTCAACCAGAACATCGCCGCCGACGCCACCGCCAACGCGACCCAGGACAGCGTCATCGACCAGAGCAACGACGTCGTCGACGACGGCACGGGTGCGACCACGGACGCGACCGCCGGTACGACGGGCGACGGCACGTCCACCGGTGACACGAGCACCGGCGGCACGACGACCGCCGACACCGGTGCCCTGCCGGACGCGGGCGACCTGCCCGACGCCGACGTCGGTCCGCTGCCAACAGACCCCGAGGCCGCGCTCGACGGCGACCTGCTCAACGTCGACGTCAACCTCGCGGCCGACGCCGACGTTGCCGCGCCGGTCGACGGCGCGGTCGCAGCCAACGCCAACGTCGCGGCGCCCATCGACGCGGCCGTCGCGGCCAACGTGGGCTCGGCCGACTCCCAGGCGGTCGCGGTTGCGCAGCAGGACGCGATCATCAACCAGAACATCGAGGGTGCTGCGACGGCCAACGCCGACCAGCAGTCCGATATCACCCAGTAGTCCGGCCGCATGACTCTCCTGTCCGGGAGTCCTTCACCCGGGCGTGACGGCGCTGCGCCGCCGCGTCCGGGAGCCTCGGAGGTCATGGTCCGCGCCGACGGTGTCCAGCTGATCGGTGAGATGAACAGCTCGGGCTACCGCCGGCCGCCGGCGCTGGTGCGTCGCGGCGACGGCCAGACCCTGCAGCTCACCCGGCTGCTGTACCTCGTGCTCGAGGCCGTCGACGGCCGGCGCACCGACGCCGAGATCGCCGACCGCGTCAGCACGACGTACGGGCGCAGGCTGCACGCCGGCCAGGTGCGTGCGCTCGTGGACAAGCAGCTGCGGCCGCTGGGGCTGCTGCGGCTGGCCGACGGATCGCAGCCAGAGGTGCAGAAGGCCAACCCGCTGCTCGCGCTGCGGTTCCGCTACGCCGTCACCGACCCGCGCCGGACTCGCCGCCTCACCGCGCCGTTCGCGGGGCTGTTCCATCCCCTACTCGTGCTGCCGGTCGCGGTTGGGTTCGCCCTGGCGTGCTGGTGGCTGCTGTGGGAGAAGGGCCTGGCGTCGGCGACCTACGAGGCGTTCGACAAGCCGGCGCTGCTGCTGCTGATCTTCGTGGTGTCGGTGCTGTCGGCCGGGTTCCACGAGTTCGGCCACGCCGCCGCCGCCCGCTACGGCGGGGCCACCCCCGGTGTCATGGGTATGGGCGTGTACTTGGTGTGGCCCGCCTTCTACACCGACGTGACCGACAGCTACCGGCTCGGGCGCGGCGGCCGGGTTCGCACCGACCTCGGCGGGTTGTACTTCAACGCGATCGTCGCGGTCGGCATCGTCGGCCTCTGGTGGACGACCCGGTACGACGCGCTGCTGTTGGTGGTGGTCACGCAGATCCTGCAGATGGTGCGCCAGCTCGCGCCGCTGGTGCGTTTCGACGGCTACCACGTCCTTGCCGACGTCACCGGCGTCCCCGATCTGTTCCAGCACATCAAGCCCACGCTGCTGGGCCTGCTGCCGTGGCGCTGGGGAGCCCCGGAGTCGCGGGTGCTGAAGCCCTGGGCCCGCGCGGCGGTGACGACGTGGGTGCTGCTCGTCGTACCGCTGCTGCTGGCGTGTCTGGTCCTGCTGGTTGTCGCGCTGCCGCGGGTGCTCGCCACGGCGTGGGCCAGCCTGGGCGAGCAGTGGGCCATGCTCGGGTCGAGCTGGGCGGAAGGAGACCTGCTCGACGCCGGGGCGCGGATCCTGTCGCTGGTCGCCATCGCGTTCCCGGTGCTGGCGATCTGCTACATCGTGGTGCGGCTGGTCCGCCAGGTCGTCGCGTCGGTGTGGCGGCGCACCTCGGGGCGGCCGGTGCAGCGCACGCTCGCCGCACTCACCGCCGGGGCCCTGGTGGCGGGCCTGGCGTGGGCGTGGTGGCCCGACGACGACAAGTACCGTCCGATCCAGCCCTACGAGCGCGGCACGGTGCTCGACGCCGTGCCCGCCAGCCTCTCCGGCACGTCGGGGCTGCAGGAGGGGCGGATGGGCCAGGCGCAACTCGTCTGGCCGGCCGGGATGCGGCTGCCCACCGCCGACAGCCCGCTGCTGGCCCTGGTGCTGGTCCCGCGCGGGGGGCAGCCCTCGACCGCCGCTCCGCGGCCCGCCGAGGACCTCGACGCGGGCGTGCCCGCGACCGGTGAGGAGGCGCCGGCTCCCGAGCCGTCCACAGCCACGGACGGCGCACAGGCGTCGCCGCAGGCGCCGCCCACCTGGGTTTTCCCGTTCAACCGCCCGCTGCCTCCCGGGGTCGGGGACAACCAGGCGCTCGCGGTCAACACGCAGGACGGGTCGGTGGTGTACGACGTCGCGTTCGCGCTGGTGTGGGTCGAGGACGAGACCGTCGCCAACACCAACGAGGCGTACGCCTTCGCCAGCTGCCGCGGTTGCACCACGGTGGCCGTCGGCTTCCAGGTCGTGCTGGTGGCCGGGCAGGCCGATGTGGTGGTGCCGCAGAACATCGCCGCGGCGGTCAACTACAACTGCGTGCAGTGTCTGACCTACGCGCTGGCGATCCAGCTGGTCGTCACGCCCGACGGTCCGCTGAGCGACGCCGCGATGCGGGAGCTGGAACGGCTATGGGCGCAGATCGCCGCGTACGGCGACCGGATCGAGGACGTGCCGCTGGCCGACATCCGGGCCCAGCTAAGCGAGTACGAGCAGCGCCTCCTCGACATCATCATGCGGGACAACTCGACCGCCGGCACGTCGGAGGGCGGCATTCCCGTCGGCACGTCTCCTGGTCCGGGGCAGGTCGAGGCGACGCCTGGTACGGCCACCGCCACGACCGACCCCGACGCGGGGAGCACGGAAGGGCTGGACGGGGACGCGGGCGGCACCGCACCGGCGGCAGGCTCGGAGGCCGACGGCTCCGCCGAGCAGCAGCAGACCGATCCGGACGGTCAGGCGCCGGCCGGCCCGGCGGCGGGAGGAGACTCCACCGCACCGGACGAGGACGAGCCGTCGCCGCACAGCACGACCACGGCGCAGCCCAGCCCGACGGCCGAGCCGACCACGGCATCGCCGTCGCCGACGACGAGCCCGTCGCCCTCCGGCGATGCGCCGCAGTCGGACCCCGCCGGCTGACCGGAGTGTGGCCGACCCGCACAGCGGGACCTTCAGAGCCGGACCCTTCAGAGCGTGCGCAGGAGGTCGCGCATGCGGTCGATCTCGGCCTGCTGCTCGGCGGACACGTCGCCGGCCATCTCGTTGACGCGCAGGTCGCGGCCCTGGGTCACGGCGTCCGAGGCCATGGCGACCGCGCCCTGGTGGTGCCGGATCATCGAGGTCAGGAACAGCCGGTCGAACGTCTCACCCCGCGCGGTCGCGAGGCGCCGCATCTGCGTGTCGGTGAGCATGCCGGGCATCCGCGGGCCGGTGTGATGCGGGGGCG
>JALZDI010000226.1 GCA_030862655.1 Actinomycetota bacterium
GGCCGCGAGCACCGCCGCGCGCTGCGGGCGCTCGAGCACCATCTCGACGCGGGTCTCCGGCACCTCCTCGATGTCGCCGACCGAGCCGATCGCCGGGTTGGCGCCCGGGCCTGGCCGGAAGGTGCCCAGCCCGGCGGCGGTCCACGCGCAGCGGTCGTAGTCGCCGAGACGACCGGCGCCGGCCTCGGCCAGCGCGTCGACCACCGCCTGCGCGTCGGCGTGGGGGACGAACGTGACCAGCTTGTCCAGCGCCGGCAGCGCGTCGGCGTCGAGCGGACGCAGGTCACCCAGGCCCAGCGCGGCGGCCATCGCGTCCGACACCCCGGGGTCGGCGCTGTCGGCGTTGGTATGACACACGTGCAGCCCGATGCCGTGGGTGAGCAGGCGGTGCACCACTCGGCCCTTGGGCGTGGTCGCGGCCACCGCGTGCACCGGCTTCAGCAGCAGCGGGTGGTGCGTGACCACCAGGTCCACACCGCGCTCGACCGCCTCGTCGACGACCGCCAGCGTCGGATCGACCGCGAACAGCACCGTGCGCACCGGCTGGTCCGGGTCGCCGCAGACCAGCCCGACAGCGTCCCAGGAGTCCGCCCAGCCGGGGTCGTAGAACGCGTCCAGGCAGGCGACGACGTCGCCCAGCGTCGGTGCGTCACTCACGCGTCGAAGGCTAACGTGCCTTGCGCGGTCGACAGTGTCAGGCTGGTGCCATGAGCAGTGAGCACAACGTCCTCGGCGGCCCGCTCGAACCCTGCGGCACCGACCCGGTGACCGGCTTCTACCGAGACGGCTGCTGCCACACCGGCCCGGAGGACCTCGGCAACCACACCGTGTGCGCCGTGGTCTCCGCAGAGTTCCTCGCCCACCAGAAGGACGTGGGCAACGACCTCTCCACGCCCCGCCCGGAGTTCGGGTTCGCCGGGCTGCAGCCGGGCGACCGCTGGTGCGTGTGCGCCGAGCGATGGCAGCGGGCCTACGAGGACGGCGCCGCCGCGCCCGTCGTACTCGCGGCCACGCACAGCCGTGCCCTCGAGGTGCTGCCGCTGGAGGCTCTGCAGGCACACGCGGTCGACGTGCCCGCCGACCCCGGCACGCTCACCTGAGGTGTACGGCGATCTCGCCGCCGAGCCGGGCGGCCGACGCCAGCGCGAGGTCGTCGCCGCTCCAGAACCGCCCCGGGTCGTACCAGCTCGGGCGCCGGCCGCCGGGCAGCAGGCCCATCGCCTCGTAGGTGACGGCGACGACCTCGGCGCAGTAGGCCGTCTCGACCGGCGTCTCGGGGACCGGCCGGCGTCGCCGCGGCGCCCGGCCGGCCAGCCAGCGTGAGGCCAGCCGGGCGGCACTCGGGAAGGGCGTGCCGTCCAGCCGCGCCACCGTGCGCAGCACGGCGTCCTCCATGGCCCGGGTGACCGGTGGCTCGAGCTGACGCAGCCACGCGCGCTGCCCGTAGCGCCGGCCCCACACGAGTACGGCGTCACGCAGGTCGTGCAGCTGCGCGCCGCGCTGGTGGCCGCCGCTCCACACGTCGGGCAGCGACCGGCCCAGCTCGGCGTGCCACATCAGCGGCGGCAGGTCCTCGACGACCACGGCCATGCCGACGTGGTTGACCGGGCTGTTGGTGCCCACCTGGATGGCCCGGTCGGCGAGCTTGCGCCCGCGGAACAGCCACACGTCGCCGGTGCGTGTCAGCTCGACGGCGTCGTCGAGGTCGAGGCTCCGCTGCGGCACGCGCCGTAGCCTAGGCGGGTGAAGTGGTGGAAGTGGCTCGGTCTGGCCGGTGTCGCCGGTGTGACCGCGACCGGCGTCGTGATCGCGCGTGCCGAGCGGAGACGGCGTGCGTACACCCCCGACGAGATCCGCAGCCGACTGCACCGGCGTCTGGCCGAGGCCGACTCGTGACCTGGCGGTGACCCCGTCAGGGACCCGGCTGTGGTCCGCCCGGACCAGCCCCGACCAAGTTCGGCGATTCTGCTGCGCAAGTTCGGCGATTCTGCTGCGGGGTGGCTCCGCGCTGGGCCATGCTGAGGAATGACCGAGAGTAGTCTCTCCGTCTCTCGGCGTAAGAGCACGTGACAGGCAATTTGTGAGGTGGGCCCATGTACGAATGGCGTGTCACCGTGCACTGCCCCGTCCGCTCCCTCGAGGCAGCCGAGGAGTTCGAGCGGCGCGGCCGGTTCCACCGCCGGCTGTATGTCTGGACCGAGGGGCTCAGTGCCACCGACGCCTGTGCCGAGGCCAGGCGCGTCATCGAGAGCTGGCCGTCCGGCACCCGCATCATCGGGGTCGACCCCGTCGGCATGTACGTCTGGCTCAGCAGCCTGGCCTCGGAGCTTCCGGCCGGCGACCGCGACGCCTCCTAGCTCTCTGCGCCGCGCAGCCTGACGTCACCCCGTGCCCAGCACGGCCCACACCGTCTTGCCCCGTGAGTGCGTCGGGAAGACCCCCCAGCTCAGCGACAGGGTCTGCACCAGCACCAGCCCGCGACCCTCGACCTCGTCGAAGCGCTCCGCCGTGTCGGTGAACGGCCGCCCGCCGCCGTGGTCGTGCACCGCGATGCGGAGACGGTCCTGGCACCGGCTCAGCGACAGGCTGAGCACGGTGCGGGCATGCACGAGCGAGTCGGTGACCAGCTCGCTGACCACCACGCTGGCCGGCCCGACCGCCGAGTGCAGGTCCCAGTCGCGCAGCGTGCGAAACGTGAACTGCCGCGCCTGTCCGGCCGCCTCGGGCACCGGGGCCAGGTGGGTGGTGACCTGCTCCAGCGGGCTCAGCAGGCGGTGCGCCTCCTCCACCCCGTCGGGGCAGTGGGCGTGCACCAGCAGCCGGCGAGGGATCGCCACGGAGGACAGGGCGAGGTGCCGATCGGGGTGCGGGACGCACGCGACGACCAGCGTGCCCGGCCAGCAGGAGAGGTACGGCGTGACGGGGGCGAAGACGTCGATCATCCGCGACACGAAGGCCATCCCGTTCAGGTCGCAGACCACGATGCGGGGCAGGCCCGACAAGACGTCCATCAGCTCGCCGACCACGTCGGACGGTAGCCGGTTGCGCGCGACCAGGGTCACGGTCTCGGCGACCGGCTCCCCGCCAGTCCGTACTGCCTGTGCCACCCGCCCCACAGCGATTCCCACCCAGTTCTCGCGAAGTGCTGGTCTGCCGCCTGGTTCCCCGAGCGAACCCGACTCTGGCAACCCGGGCTCCTACCCCCTCGTGACTGTGTGAAACCAACCGGCTCGAGAAGTTTCTTCGGCGTTCTAGGTCAGGTGGCGGAGCTGAGGCGGCGTCGCCACACCCACCTCCCGAGAAGCGCGAACCCAAGTGCCGCTGCCGCCACGGGCACGAAGAACATCACGTACCCGACCGGTCCGGCCTGTTCATCGATCGGGAGCCACCCAGGCATGAAGTCCTGCCTCGGCTCCAGGGGTTGCAGTCCGGGACCAGCGATCCTCCGCGTCGCCGTACATGTGTTGTCCCGGTACGGCGCGGTGACGTTGACGGGATGGAACTCGTACCGGCCGCCCAAGGCATAGCGCCGGTCAGTGGAGCTGAACGACTCGGAGAACCGGCTGGTGTCGCTGGTACCCAGGACGGCGACACGTCTGCCGTCGTCCGTGATGACGATCGCGATCCGGTCCTCTTCACGCGTGTCGACCACGGTACCGACGAAGGCCTGAGGGGACTCGGCCGGCGGACCCGCGCATGATGCGTGCGCTGCCGGCGCCAGGGCAACGATCGTCGCGGCCACTGTTCCGGCAGCCAGAAGCAGGCGAGAGGGGCCCAGGGACGTCGGTTTCACACGACTCAGACGCTCATGGTCGCGAAACGGTTCCACCCGACGGCGGGCGAACCGCCGATAGTCTCGTCCCGGTGCCGACATCTGTGGAGGCGACATGACAGAGCAGACGCCGCCGGTACTGCAGCCGTTCGTGGCGCAGAAGGTCGTGCTCTTGCAGACGCGTAAGCGTGATGGAAGCTGGGTCGACACTCCGGTGAACATCGCCGTTCACGGTCAACGCGCCTACTTCCGAACCCCCGCCCTCGCGTCGAAGAACAAGCGCCTTCGCAATTTCCCCGAGGCGAGGTTCGCACCGTGCACGTGGCTGGGTCGGCCGACCGGAGCGCCTGTGCAGGCTGCCACCAGGC
>JALZDI010000227.1 GCA_030862655.1 Actinomycetota bacterium
AACCGGTGCACCGGCCCGCTCTGCGCCTGCCAGTCCTGCCCGGGGTCCTCGGCGTACAACCGGACCTCGATCGCGTGCCCGCGCGGCTGCGGCGGTGCCCCGTCCAGGGCGCGGCCCTCGGCGACCGCGATCTGTTGGGCCACCAGGTCGAGCCCGAACGCGCACTCGGTGACCGGATGCTCGACCTGCAGCCGGGTGTTCATCTCGAGGAAGAAGAAACGGTTCCCCTCCAACAGGAACTCCACCGTGCCGGCGCCGACGTAGCCCACCGCCTTGGCCGCCGACTCCGCCGCCGTCACCAGTTCGGCCCGCACATCGGCGTCGACGGCCGGGGACGGGGTCTCCTCGACCACCTTCTGGTGCCGGCGCTGCACGGAGCAGTCGCGCTCGCCCAGCACCCACACGTTGCCGTGCACGTCGGCGAGCACCTGCATCTCGACGTGCCGCCCGAGCTCGACGTACGGCTCGCAGAACACGGTCGGGTCGCCGAACGCCGAGGCCGCCTCGGCCGAGGCCTCCTCGACCTGGCTGCGCAGCGCGCCGATCTCGCGCACAACGCGCATGCCGCGGCCGCCGCCGCCGGCGGACGCCTTCACCAGCACCGGCAGCTGAGCGGCGGCGACCGTGGCCGGGTCGAGCTCGGCGAGCACGGGTACGCCGGCCTCGGACATCAGCTGCTTGGCGGCCACCTTGGCGCCCATCGCCTCGATCGCCTCCGCGGGCGGGCCCACCCACCTCAGCCCGGCCTCGGTGACCCGGCGGGCGAAGTCGGCGCTCTCGGCGAGGAAGCCGTAGCCGGGGTGCACGGCGTCGGCACCGGCCTTCAGCGCCGCATCGACGAGAAGGTCTGCGCGCAGGTAGGTGTCAGCGGCGGCCACTCCCGGCAGGTGCACGCTCGTGTCGGCGTCGCGTACGTGCGGGGCGTAGCGGTCGGCGTCGGAGAAGACGGCCACGGTCTCGATGCCGAGGGCACGGCACGTGCGGAACACCCGGCGGGCGATCTCGCCGCGGTTGGCCACCAGCAGCCGGCTGATCGTCGTGGTCTCGCTGTCTGACACGGGCCTCACATCCGGAAGACGCCGAACCGGTCGGTGCCCTCGACCGGCGCGTTGTGGATCACGGACAGGCAGATGCCGAGCACGGTGCGGGTGTCACGGGGGTCGATCACGCCGTCGTCGTAGACCATGCCCGACATCGCGAACGCCAGCGACTGCTCCTCGATCTGCTGCTCGACGTAGGCCCGCATCTGCGCGTCGGACTCCTCGTCGTACTCCTTGCCCTTGGACTGCGCGGACTGCCGGGCGACGATCGAGAGCACCCCGGCCAGCTGCTGCGGCCCCATCACCGCCGACTTGGCATTGGGCCAGGTGAACAGGAACCGGGGGTCGTAGGCGCGGCCGCACATGCCGTAGTTGCCGGCGCCGTAGGAGGCACCCATCACCACTGACAGGTGTGGCACGGTCGAGTTGGAGACCGCGTTGATCATCAGCGCGCCGTGCTTGATGATGCCCTGCTGCTCGTACGCCTCGCCGACCATGTAGCCGGTGGTGTTGTGCAAGAACAGCAGCGGGGTGTCGGTCTGGTTGGCCAGCTGGATGAACTGCGCGGCCTTCTGCGACTCCTCGCTGAACAGCACGCCGCGCGCGTTGGCGAGGATGCCGATCGGGTAGCCGTGCAGCCGTGCCCAGCCGGTGACCAGGCTGGAGCCGTACAGCGGCTTGAACTCGTCGAACGCGGGTGCATCGGGCCCGGCGGGGCCGTCGACCACCCGGCTGATGACCTCGCGCGGGTCGAACGGCGTCTTCAGGTCGGAGGGCACGATGTCGAGCAGGTCGTCGGGATCGTGATCCGGCTCGGCGTACGAGGTGGCCGGTGGCGGCCCCTGCTTGCGCCAGTTGAGCCGGGCGACGATCCGCCGGCCGATGCGCAGCGCGTCGCGCTCGTCGACCGCCAGGTAGTCGGCCAACCCGGAGGTGCGCGCGTGCATGTCGGCGCCGCCGAGGGACTCGTCGTCGGACTCCTCGCCGGTGGCCATCCTCACCAGAGGCGGACCGCCCAGGAACACCTTGGCCTGCTCCTTGACCATCACCACGTAGTCGCTCATCCCCGGCACGTACGCGCCGCCGGCGGTGGAGTTGCCGAAGACCAGCGCGATGGTCGGCCGACGGTCGGCGCTGGCCTGGGTGAGGTTGCGGAACATCGCCCCACCGGGGATGAAGATCTCCTTCTGCGTGGGTAGGTCGGCTCCGCCGGACTCCACCAGGTTGATCGTGGGCAGGTGGTTCTCCGCAGCGATCTGCGCGGCGCGGGCGCACTTCTTCAGCGTGAACGGGTTGCTCGCACCCCCCCGCACGGTCGGGTCGTTGGCGACGATCATGCACTCGACACCCTCGACCACGCCGATGCCGCTGACCACGCTCGCCCCGACCGCGAAGTCGCTCCCCCACGCCGCCAGCGGCGACAGCTCGAGGAAGGGCGCGTCCTCGTCGACGAGCAGCTCGATGCGCTCACGGGGGAGGAGCTTGCCGCGCCGGTGGTGGCGCTCGACGTACTTCTGGCCGCCGCCCTCGACCGCCCTGGCGTGCTCGGCGGCCAGTGCGTCGAGCTGGGCGAGCATCGCCTCACGGTTGCCGGGTGCGGTCGCGGTCTCGGTCATGACGTGAACCCCAGCAGCTTGGCGGACAGGTCGGTGAGCACCTCGGTGGCGCCACCGCCGATGCCGAGGATGCGCGCGTCGCGGTAGTGCCGCTCGACCTCGCTCTCGCGCATGTAGCCCGCACCCCCGTGCAGCTGCACCGCTCGGTCGACGACGTGGTCGCAGGCCTCGACCGCGGTGTTCTTGGCCAGGCACGCCTCGACCACCGGATGCTCCCCAGCCGCATAGCGACGGGCAACCTCGCGGGTGTAGGTGCGCGCGACGTCGATCCGCCGGTGCATCTCCACCAGCTGGTGCTGCACCGCCTGCCGGCCGACCAGTGGCCGGCCGAACGTCTCGCGCGTGCGCACGTGGTCGAGCGTGAGGTCGAGGCAGCGCTGCGCGATGCCGTAGGCGTGTACGGCGAGCCCGAGCCGCTCGGTGACGAACTGCTGCATGAGCAACGCGAACCCGCCGTTCTCCTCACCTACCAGGTTGGCCGCCGGCACCCGCACCTCGTCGAACGACAGCTCCGCGGTGTCCGAGCACAGCCAGCCCATCTTGTCCAGCCGCCTGCCGACCGTGAACCCCGGTGTACCCCTCTCGACGACGAGAAGCGAGACCCCGGCGTGGCCGTCACCGCCGGTGCGTACGGCGGTCGTGACGAAGTCGGCCCGCGCGCCGGAGGTGATGAACGTCTTCGCGCCGTTGACGACGTAGTGGTCGCCGTCGCGGCGGGCCCGGGTGCGGAGCGACGCGACGTCGGAGCCGCCGTCGGGCTCGGTCACCGCCAGCGAGCCGATCATCTCGCCCGCCAGGGTCGGTCGGACGAAGCGGTCGACCAGCGCCGGGTCACCCACCGCGGCCATGTGGGGCACGGCGATGCCGGAGGTGAACAGCGCCGCCAGCAGACCCGAGGAGGCCCCCGCCTCGCAGAACGCCTCGGTCATCGCCACCACATCGGTGTAGTCGCCGCCGGCGCCGCCGACCTCATCGGGGAGGCCGACGCCGAGCAGCCCGAGCTTCGCGGCGGCCGCGTGCAGCTCACGCGGCACCTCGCCGGCGCGCTCCCAGTCGGCCAGGTGCGGCAGGATCTCTCGCTCGGTGAACCGGCGGACCGTCTCCCGCAGCGCCCGCTGGGACACTTCTGCAGTCTCGGCGCGAGGGGTGGTCACAGGAGCACCTCCGGGATGTCGACGTGGCGCGCCCGCACCCACTCGCCGAGCGCCTTGGCCTGCGGGTCGAACCGCGTCGACGCCGCGACGCCTGCGCCGAGCAGCCCCTGGATCACCACGTTGACCGCGCGCAGGTTCGGCAGCCGGTTCACGGTCACCGGCAGGTCCGCGGCCTCGGGCAGCAGCGCCCGCACCCGGTCGGGGGTGACGAAGCGCGCCAGCCACCGCCAGGCTGTGTCGTCGGCCTCGGCGCGGGCGTCGTCGCGGACCCACAGCCCGAGGTTGGCGTCACCGCCCTTGTCGCCGCTGCGCGCGCCCACGACC
>JALZDI010000037.1 GCA_030862655.1 Actinomycetota bacterium
CAGGTCGCCTGCGTGGTGACCCGTGCACCCGGGCGGCTGGCCGCGGACGGCGGCTGGGGTGCGGCGACCGTGTCCCTGCCGCCGGGTGCCTGGTCCGACGTGCTCACCCGCGCCGAGGTGGGCGGCCCGGACAGCGGGCCGGTGGCCTGCGCCGACCTGTTCGCCGTACTGCCGGTGGCCCTGCTGGAACGTCGATGACCCCGTTCGAGGTGTGGGCACCGCACGCGCGGGAGCGTGTCGACGTGCTGGTCGACGGCGTCCGACACCCGATGCGTGCGAGGGAGCGGGGCTGGTGGCGGGCCGACGTCGACGCGTCCGCGGGGGTGGCGTACGCGTTCTCCCTCGACGGCGGCGACCCGCTGCCGGACCCGCGGGCGCGTCGGCTCCCGGACGGCCCCGAGGCGCCGGCCGAGGTCTTCGACGTCAACGGCTTCGCGTGGAACGACGACGACTGGGCGGGCGTGCGACTCGACGGCGCGGTCGTCTACGAGATGCACATCGGCACGTTCACCCCGGCCGGCACGTTCGACGCGGCGGTCGAGCGGCTCGACCATCTGGTCGACCTCGGTGTCGACGTGGTCGAGGTGATGCCGGTCAACACGTTCCCGGGCCGGGACGGCTGGGGGTACGACGGGGTCGGGCTGTTCGCGGTGCACGAGCCGTACGGCGGGCCACGCGGCCTGCAGCGGTTCGTCGACGCCTGCCACGGCCGCGGTCTCGGCGTCTGCCTGGACGTCGTCTACAACCACCTCGGGCCGCTCGGGAACCATCTCGGCGAGTTCGGGCCGTACTTCACCGACCGCTACGCCACGCCCTGGGGCCCGGCGCTCAACCTCGACGACGACGGCAGCGACGAGGTACGCCGGTTCGTGCTGGAGAACGTGGTGCAGTGGCTGCGCGACTTCCACGTCGACGCGCTACGGCTGGACGCGGTGCACGCGCTGTTCGACAGCCGCGCGCGACCCCTGCTGGAGGAGATGTCGGCGCTGGTCGACGCGCTGGCCGACGAGGTAGGGCGCCCGCTGTGGCTGGTGGCGGAGTCCGACCGCAACGACCCGCGCACGGTGACCCCGCGCAGCGAGGGTGGCCTCGGCCTGCACGCGCAGTGGGCCGACGACGTGCACCACGCGCTGCACGTCCTCCTGACCGGGGAGACCCAGGGCTACTACGCCGACTTCGCCGGACCGGGGGTGCTGGAGCACGTGCTGAGCCGGGTGTTCCTGCACGAGGGCACGTA
Organism: Actinomycetota bacterium; assembly: GCA_030862655.1. The sequence goes on from JALZDI010000037.1 coordinate 1,238, forward strand.
CTCGTCGTTCCGCGGCCACACCCACGGACGGCCGGTCGACCGCGACCGGGTCCCGGGCTGGCGGTTCGTCGTCGCGCTGCAGACCCACGACCAGGTGGGCAACCGCGCTGTGGGTGACCGGCTGTCGTCGTCATTGGACCCGGGCCGGCTGGCCTGCGGGGCGGCGCTGCTGCTGACCTCGGCCGGCACGCCGATGCTGTTCATGGGCGAGGAGTGGGGTGCCTCCACCCCGTGGCAGTACTTCACCGACCATCCCGACCCCGCCATCGCCCAGGCCGTGCGCAAGGGCCGGCGCGACGAGTTCGCCGCGCACGGCTGGGACCGGGGCAACGTCCCCGACCCTGAGTCGCCACAGACCGTGGACCGGTCCAGGCTCGACTGGGACGAGCGCGGCCGCGAGCCGCACGCGCGGCTGCTGGACTGGTACCGCGCGCTGATCCGGCTGCGCCGGGACCGGGCCGACCTGCGCGACCCGGACCTGCGCCGGGTGGTGGTTCGCCACGACGCCCAGGCGCGGACCGTGGTCGTGCACCGAGGTGCCCATCGTGTCGCGGTCAACCTCTCCGACGATCCCCGCACGGTCGACACCGAGGCCGGCGGGCTCGCCGTACTCCTGGCGTGGGAGCAGACCCGCCTCGAGGGCGGAAGCGTGCTGCTGCCGGCGCGCTCGGCGTGCGTCCTCGGCCCCGCGACCGGTTGAGACCGGCTGGCCGCGCTGCCGCGATCGCGTCACCGAGCGTCACTGACCTCGCGTTTTGCGTCACCGTTACGGGGCGGGATGAACGTCCTGGGGAGAACCGTCGCGGCGCGCTCGCCGACCGCGTCGCGCTGGACCCCGAGGGAGGATCATGGAACGCAACGTCACCCGCGCCCGGGGCTGGCACGCAGGCATGGCCGCGCTGGTGGCCCTCGTGCTCGGCGCCGCCCTGCTCACCGTCTCGGGGTCGGCCACTGCCATCAACGGCAACCGGACCGGACCTCTGGACAACCGCGGCTTCCCCCGCTACTACCGGGACAACGCCGGGATGAGCGTGAAGCTGTGCGAGGACGGATCGGCCTTCTGCCTGCGCGCCCGGCGACGGGCGCTGAGGCCGCCGGAGGGCGAGGCGCTGTACTGGGCCGCGCTGGCGCATCTGCGCACCCGGCGTGGCCCCCTGGACGTCGAGTTCGCGCTCGAGGCCGCCTTCGAGGGACGCCGGCCGATGGTGATCAGCCGGCTGCGCGTCCGCGGTCACCTCAACCGGCGCGGCCGCTACGTCCTGCACCACCCCTACGGCAGCCTGCGCTTCCGGGCGAGCAGCCCGAGGGAGCAGCGCAACGTCAACGTGACGGTCGACCGCAGGTGCTCGCGGGTGCGGGGCGGCGTCTGCGCCCTGCGGGTGGACCGGTGGTTGCGCTCGACCCGTCGGCACGCCGGCTACCTCGGCACCCGGCGGCGCACCCGGGTGGTCGGCGGCTCGGTGCGCAACACGCTGGCGCTGGAGGGACGGCGGCTCGGGATCATCGGGCGGACCCCGAAGTTCCGGGTCGTGGGCAAGCTGTGCGGGCAGAAGTGCCGGGCGCGGGCCCGACGCGTCTCCCGGTAGCGGGGCTCGTCAGCGCGGTCCGCGGGCGCCGACGACCACGAGGGCGACGCCGAGGCCGGCGACGAGCGGACCGATGACGGCCCACGCGGCGACCCCGGTCATCGGGCTGCCGGTGAGGTAGCCGAGGCCCTGCAGCGCCCAGACGCCGCCGACGACGACCAGCACGACACCCAGCACGACCGGCACGGCTCGCTTCACCCCCGCATCGTGGCACACGCCGGCGAGGCCCCCGTCCCGGTGGCCGCCGGGACAGGCTCGCCGTACCTTGTCAGCGGGAGGGTGCGATGGACGAGAGGACCACCTGCTGCATCGTCGGGTGCGGCCCCGCGGGGGCCATGCTCGGTCTGCTGCTGGCCCGCGCCGGCGTCGATGTAATGGTGCTGGAGCAGTACGCCGACTTCCACCGCGACTTCCGCGGCGACACCATCCACGCGTCGACGCTGCAGGTGCTGGACGAGCTCGACCTGCTCGGCGGGTTCGAGCGGCTGCCGCAGCAGCACACCTCGCGCATCACGGTGCTCACCGACGACGGCGCCATTCCGTTCGGCGACTTCACCCGGCTGCCGGGACGCTTCCAGTACATCTCGTTCGTGCCGCAGTGGGACTTCCTCACCTTCGTCACCGACGAGGCGAGCAGGTACCCGTCGTTCGGTCTGCGGCAGCGGGCCGAGTTCACCGGGCTGCTCGTCGAGGACGGGCGGGTGCGCGGTGTGCGGTACCGCTCCCCCGACGGCGAGCACGGGCTGCGCGCGACCCTCACCGTGGGGGCCGACGGGCGGCACTCCGCTGTCCGCCGGGCCGCCGGCCTGACGCCGGTCGAGTTCGGGGCGCCGATGGACGTGCTGTGGTTCCGCGTGCCCCGCGAGGCCGGCGACCCCAGCAGCACGTTCGCGCGGCTCACCGCCGGGCGCCTGTTCCCGATGATCGACCGGCGCACGTACTGGCAGGGCGCCTACACGATGACCAAGGGCTCGTACGCCGATCTGCAGGCGCGCGGCATCGAGACGCTGCGCGCCGAGCTGGCGCAGGCGATGCCGTTCCTGGACGGCCGGCTCGAGGAGGCGCTGCGCTCCTGGGACGACGTCGGCTTCCTCGAGGTGCGGGTCAACCGGCTCCGCCGGTGGCACCGGCCGGGGCTGCTGTGCATCGGCGACGCGGCCCACGCGATGTCGCCGATCGCCGGCGTCGGCATCAACCTGGCCATCCAGGACGCGGTCGCCGCGGCCAACCGGCTGACCACGCCGCTGCGCCGCGGCAGCGTCGACGAGGACGACCTGGCCGCCGTACAGCGGCGGCGCATGCTGCCGACCCGCGTCACCCAGGCGGTGCAGCTGGGGATCCAGCGCAACATGATCTCGCCGCTGCTGGAACGGCGCTCGACGGCGACGGTTCCCCGGCCGCTGCGCGTGGCTTTCGGTCTTCCGGTGCTGCGACGCGGGGTGGCGCGGTTCGTCGCGATCGGGGTGCGCAACGAGCACGTCGGCCCGGTGTCGTCACCTGTGGCCCCGGCGTCGCCATCACGCAGGCCACGGACACTTTTGGGTGATCCCGCCCCGAGGATCGTCCGTTGCCTGCGGCATCGCTTCAGGGTGACGTCCCGGCCGGATCGGTGATCGCGGCCGGTACGCGTGGATGTGCCCGGCGTCGAGCCCGGCCACACCCTCGCTGCCCCTGAACCTGGAGGCACCACCGAACCCCCGCCGGTCCAGGCGTGCAGAACCCTAGTTGCACAGGGATCCGAGAAGCTTACCCAGGAAGTTTCCGGACTCACGGGCTCTCTGCTCAGGCAGTCCCTACGGCCCGTCATCGCCGGGCACCCGCCGTGCCCGCGACGGCTGCACCCGCATCGGCTCACCCGGCATCTTCGGGTAGTCCGGTGGGTAGGGCATGTCGGTCAGGCCCGCCGCCTGGTCACGCTCGTACATCCGCAGCAAGGGCTCCAGGGAGTGCGCGACGTCGTCGATGCGGGCGTGCAGGTCTCCCACGTCCGCGAACCGGTCGGGCATCGTGAAGATGGTGAAGTCGCCCGGCGTCACCGAGTTCAGCTCCTCCCACCGCAGCGGCGCCGACACCGGCGCGCCCGGCCGCGGCCGCAGCGAGTAGGCGCTGGCGATGGTCCGGTCGCGGGCGTTCTGGTTGTAGTCGACGAAGACCCGGGTGCCGCGCTCCTCCTTCCACCACTTGGTGGTCACCTCCTCCGGCGCACGACGCTCCAGCTCGCGCCCGAAGGCGATCGCCGCGTGCCGCACGTCGGTGAACGTCCATCGCGGCTCGATGCGCACGTAGATGTGCAGCCCCCGTCCGCCGGACGTCTTCGGAAAGCCGACCATCCCCAGCTCGTCGAGCAGCGCGCGGGCCGCCCCGGCCACCCGGACCGCGTCGGCGAAGTCGGTGCCGGGCTGCGGGTCGAGGTCGATCCGCAGCTCGTCGGGGTGGTCAACGGCATCCCGTCGTACCGGCCAGGGGTGGAACGTGATCGTGCCCATCTGCGCCGCCCACACGAGTACGGCGGGCTCGGTCGGGCACACCTCGTCGGCGGTGCGCCCCGACGGGAACGTGATGTGCGCCGTCTCGACCCACGACGGTGCACCCTTGGGAATGCGCTTCTGGTAGAAGGCGTCGCCGTGGTGGTCGGTGCGGGTCGCGAGCACCGCACCCTCGAACACCCCTTTCGGCCAGCGCTCCAGCGTCGTCGGGCGCAGCGCGGTCGCCCGCATGATGCCCTCGCCCACGGACGCGTAGTAGCGCGCCACGTCCCCCTTGGTCGCCGCGGGGCTGTGGCCGGTGGCGGGGTAGATCTCGCGGCCGGGGTTGGAGACCCGCACCGCGCGGCCCTCGACCTCGATCTCGATCGCGTCGCTCATAGGTGTCAACCTAGGGCCAAGAGGTAGCATCGCGGCCCGTGGCGGCTGTACTTCGAGGACTGTTGGCCGATACCCGCCCGCTCGCCGACCGGCATTTCCGCCGCCTGTGGCTGGCCAACATCGTCACCGTCATCGGCGCCCAGCTGACCGTCGTGGCGGTACCCGCGCAGATCTACGCGATCACGGGCTCGTCGGCCTATGTCGGGCTCACCGGCGTGTTCGGCCTGGTCCCGCTGGTGGTGTTCGGGCTCTGGGGCGGCGCCCTCGCCGATGCCATGGACCGGCGCACGCTGCTGATCGTCACCACCGCTGGGCTGATCGGCACCAGTGCGTTGTTCTGGGCCCAGGCGGACGCCGGCAACACCGACGTGTGGCTGCTGCTCGGGCTGTTCGCGCTGCAGCAGGCGTTCTTCGCGGTCAACCAGCCCACGCGCAGCGCCATCCTGCCCCGGCTGCTACCTGCCCGTCTGCTCCCGGCCGCGAACTCGCTGAACATGACGGTCTTCCAGGCGGGTGCGATCGCCGGCCCGCTGGTGGGCGGGGCGCTGATACCGCTGGTCGGCTTCTCGTGGTTGTACCTGCTCGACACCGTCACGCTGTTCGCCACCCTGGGCGCGGTGGTGCTGCTGCCGCGGCTGCCGGTGGAGGGCGGTCGGGGTACGCCGGGCCTGCGGTCGGTCATCGACGGGTTCCGGTACCTGCGCGGACACCCGGTCCTGATGATGTCGTTCGTCGTCGACATCATCGCGATGGTGTTCGGCATGCCCCGGGCTCTGTTCCCGGAGATGGCGGACACGCTGTTCGGCGGCCCCGCGGGCGGCGGCCTGGCGTTCGCGGTGCTGTTCGCGGCGATCCCGGCCGGAGCGGTCCTCGGTGGCGTCTTCTCCGGCTGGGTGTCGCGGGTGGAACGCCAGGGGCTGGCGGTGATCTGGTCGATCGTCGTCTGGGGCGTGGCCATGACCGGGTTCGGGGTCGTGAGCGGCCTGGCCGGTGGCACCGCCGGTGTCATGCTGGCCGCCGCGGTGCTGATGCTGGTCGTCGGCGGAGCAGCCGACATGGTCTCGGCCGCGTTCCGCACGAGCATGCTGCAGTCCGCCGCCGCCGACCAGGTACGGGGACGGCTGCAGGGGATCTTCATCGTGGTGGTCGCGGGCGGGCCCCGGGTCGCAGACGTGGCACACGGCGGCGCGGCGGCGATCGTCGGCACGGCGGCCGCCGCTGCGGGCGGGGGCATTTTGGTCGTGGCCGGGACGGTCATCGCCGCGCTCGCCGTACCCGCGTTCGTGCGCTACCGGCTGCCGCGCTCCGGCGACGACCCCGCGGCGCTCCAGGACCGCACGAGAGGCCGCGCGTAGTTGCCTGCTCGGTACCCTGGAGCCCATGACCTACCGCGTACAGCACAGCGACGCCGAGTGGCGCGAGCGCCTCACCTCCGACGAGTACCACGTGCTGCGGCAGGCCGGCACCGAGCGTCCCTGGACCGGCGAGTACGTCGACACCAAGACCGAGGGTGTCTACCGCTGCCGCGCCTGTGACGCCGAGCTGTTCCGCTCCGACACCAAGTTCGAGAGCCACTGCGGCTGGCCGTCGTTCTTCACCCCGCTGGCCGAGGACAGCGTCGAGTACGTCGAGGACGACAGCCTCGGCATGCGGCGCGTCGAGGTGCGCTGCGCGAGCTGTGGTTCGCACCTCGGCCACGTCTTCGAGGGCGAGGGCTACGACGTGCCCACCGACCAGCGCTACTGCATCAACAGCATCAGCGTGCGTCTGGAGCCGACGGCGTAAGGCAGCCGCTCATCCGCCGAGGGCGCCGCGTGACGGGCGCGTGAGCTTGCTCCCGCCGATGTCGGCGCGCTGCCCGGCCGCCCAGCCGTCGGCCAGGCCGGAGCCGGACAACGTCCGCGTGCGGGCCGACCCGAGCCTGGGGTAACGCTGGGCCAGGGCGTCCTCGACGGTGGCCGACCGGTCGGCGAGCACCAGCGCGACCGAGGTCTGCGTCGGGGTCGCGGCCTTCCGCTCCGCGTCGCCGGCGGCCTTGCGCTCCGCGTCACCGACCCGGGTGACCACCGCCTGGGTGAACCCCGCCAGCCACGAGCGGCGGAAGGCGGCCACGCTCTCGCCGAACGGTGCGGGCGTGCGGACCATGCCGACCGTGGCCTGCACCAGCAGGCTGGTGAACAGCACGTCGGTGCGGAGCAGGTCGGAGTCGTAGCCGAACAGGTGCAGCGACAGCTCCTTCACCCCGTCGGGGTAGCGGGTGCGAAGCACCGATCGGCAGCGCAGCGCGTGTGCGAGACCGCTGAGCAGGGTCGCCTTGTCGCGGGCATACGGCGCATCGAGCATCACGACCTGGTCGCCGACGATGTCACTGTCGGGGTCGGCCGCGGCCAGCAGCGCACGGTCGATGCCGTACTCGGCCATCAACGCGCTCGCCTTGGCGTTGTAGGTCTCCGCCTCCGCGGGTGTGGCGGCCGCGTCCTCGGCCTTGGCGAGCAGCTTGCGGACCTTGGCCAGGATCGGGTCGGCCTCGCCGGTGATTGTGTTCGGCATCGCAGCAGGGTCGCAGAGCTCGCCGACGGCCCGCGGCGGCCGTCCACAGGCGGTCGCGCCGCGCGGCTACGGCAGGGCGGCGACCAGGTCGCCGACGGCGCGGGCGCGGCCGGTGTAGAACGGCACCTCCTCGCGCACGTGCCGGCGGGTCTCGCTGCCGCGCAGGTGCCGCATCAGGTCGACGATGCGGTGCAGCTCGTCGGCCTCGAAGGCCAGCATCCACTCGTAGTCGCCCAGTGCGAACGCCGCCACCGTGTTGGCCCGCACGTCGGGGTAGTCGCGTGCCATCTTGCCGTGCTCGGCCAGCAGCGCCCGCCGCTCCTTGTCGGGCAGCAGGTACCACTCGTAGGACCGCACGAACGGGTACACGCACACGTAGGCCCGGGGCTCCTCCTCGGCCAGGAACGCCGGGATGTGGCTCTTGTTGAACTCCGCCGGCCGGTGCAGGGCGAACTGCGACCACACCGGCTCCAGGTGCCGCCCCAGCCTGGTGCGCCGCAGCCGCTGGTAGCCGTCCTGCAGGTCGTCGCTGGACTCGGCGTGCATCCACACCATCAGGTCGGCGTCGGCGCGCAGCCCGGCCAGGTCGTAGGTGCCGCGCACCTGCACGTCCTTGGCCGCCAGCTGCGCGTAGAGGTTCTCGACCTCGGCCACCAGCGCCGACCGGTCGCCGTCCCCCAGCGGATGAGCGACCTTGAACACCGACCACATGGTGTAGCGGATACTGGCGTTGAGGTCCTTGGCCGCCTTGCCGGCGTGGGGTCGTCGCTGGGTCATGCACCGATTCTCCCCCGACGCCGAAGGTCCTCGACCACCTGGGTGACCGCCGCGTGCGCGGACGCGATACACGCGGGTATGCCGAGCCCGTCGTAGGCCGCCCCGCACACCGCGAGACCCGGGAGGTCGGCCACGCCTGCGCGGACGGCGTCCACCCGGTCGCGGTGCCCCACGGCGTACTGCGGCAGCGCACCGCCCCACCGGCTGACCCGGGTGGCGACCGGTGCGCTGACGACCCCGGTTGCGCGTCGCAGGTCGGCCAGCGCCACCGCGGCCAGGTCGACGTCGTCGCGCTGCAGGTCGCGCTCCTCGCGGTACCGGCCCAGGGACGTGCGCACCACGACCCGCGAGGGGTCGGCGTCGGCCAGCCATCCCCACTTGTTCGACGAGTACGTCGCGGCCTTCACCGCGCGCCGGTCCACCGGCGGCACCAGGAACCCCGAGCCGGCGAACGCCCGGCCCACCTTCGCCCGCGCGAACGCGAACGTCACCACGGCGACGCTGGCGTAGTCGATCCCACCGAGCCGGGCTGCCGCCTCGGCGGCGTGCGCCTTCAGCAGCCTGGCGGCCGGAGCGGCGGGCACCGCGAGCACCACCGCGTCGACGTCCAGCACCTCCGGCTCTCGCGTCGGACCGACGACAAGCCGCCAGCCGTCGTCGTGACGCTCCAGCGCGCGCACCATGGCCTCGGTGCGCACAGTGGCCCCGGACGCCTGCGCCACCGCGGCCGGGAGCCTGCCGACGCCGCCCCGGATGCCCGCGAACACCGGCCGTGCGTCCTCCTGCCCCCGCGCGCGGGCGTCGGCGGCCGCGACCAGCAACGATCTGCCGTGGTCGGTGAGCGCGGCGACCTGGGGTACGGCGGCGCGCAGCGACAGCTCGCGCGCATGCCCGGCGTACACGCCGCCGAGCAGCGGCTCCACCAGCCGGTCGTTGACCTCGGCACCGAGCCGGCGCGCGACCAGGCGGCCGAC
>JALZDI010000228.1 GCA_030862655.1 Actinomycetota bacterium
CCACTGGAGATCTCGGTCGACAGCCGCTCCAGCATCTCGTCGCTGAGCTCCACGCCCCGCTCCCGCGACTGCTGCTCCAGGGCTGCCCGGACGGCCTCGACGGGGTGCTCGGCGTGCGTCTCGAAGACGTGGTCCGCGAGCTCGGCGAGCTCCTGCGAGACCTCCTGGTACGGCGTCTGGGTCTCGGGCTGGGGTTCGTTCGGCATCGGGTCCATGCCCGGCACGCTACCCCCCGACCCCGGGCAGGACACTCGCCCCGTGGGCCGGAGGCGGGGGAGCGTCGCTCTCCACCTCGGCGGCGACGGAGACGACGAGGCCGCCGAGCAGGAAGCCGATGACGCCGGCGGCGAGGGTGTTGGTGTTCATGCGGTGCTCCCGTGGTCGCTGTGTGCGTGCTCGCCCTGGTGGTACTGGTGGGTCAGCGCGTGTCCCCTGCCCCGGCGGATGAGATGGCGGTTCACGGGGTAGGCGGCGACGAAGGCGACCGAGAGCGCGAGCATCATGCCGAGCCAGAAGACCGGGTTGACCAGGCCGGCCTCCATCGCCCCGGGGATCAGCATCATGACGAGGTTGTCGACGACCTCCATCACCGTGATGGACAGGGTGTCGGCGGCGAACACGACGCTGAGCGCGGCGAAGAAGCCGAGCCCCGCCTGCACCAGCGGCAGGGTGGAGAGCGCGTAGCCGAACAGGAAGGCCAGGCCGATCGCCAGCGGGATGGTCGCCGCGTTGGACAACCCCATGGCGGTGCCGATCATCAGCCCCAGGATCTCGCCGATCGCACAGCCGGTCAGGCAGTGCAGGGTTGCGTTGGCCGCCATGCTGTTCAGGTTGCGGGGCGTACTCGTCATCGTCAGGGCTCCTGTGCCGTTCGACTTCATCGAGACCGCGGATGCGGCTCATACCCTAGTAGGGTATAGTATGAAGCACAAGAGCGGCGGCCGGACGGGCCGCCCGGGCGACCGGAGGCGGACGCGATGAGCGAGACAGCGCAGGCACCGCACCAGCACGGCTACATCCGTCGCAAGGACGACTACCTGCGCCGGCTGCGCCGCATCGAGGGGCAGGCGCGAGGGCTGCAGCGGATGGTGGAGGAGGAGAAGTACTGCATCGACATCCTCACCCAGGTGTCGGCCATGACCAAGGCCCTGCACTCGGTGGCGCTGGGTCTGCTGGAGGAGCACATGAGCCACTGTGTCGTCGATGCCGCGCGCGCCGGCGAGCGTGAGGCCGAGGAGAAGCTCCGGGAGGCCACCGACGCCATCGCCCGCCTCGTCAGGTCCTGATGCCGCCGCCAGTCCACCGATCATCCACCGACCAGGAGGAACATCGATGAGCGACACCCGCAGCTACACCGTGACCGGCATGACCTGCGGCCACTGCGTCGCCTCGGTCACCGAGGAGGTGCAGGAGATCCCCGGCGTGGAGAAGGTCGACGTCGTGCTCGACACCGGAGTCCTGACCGTCACCAGCGGCCGGCCCCTCGACGACGCCGCCGTCAAGGCGGCCGTCGAAGAGGCCGGCTACCAGCTGGCATGACCAGCACACCCGTCCGGGTCGGCGGCTTCCTCGTCGCCCTCGTCGCCGTCTTCGGCGCCGCGTGGGGCGTCGGGAAGGCCATCGGTCCAACCCCCCAGGCCGTCGGCCCAACAGCCGAGCCCGCCGCAGCACACCTGCGGGTCCACCAGTCCGCGTCGCCCACCGGCCGGCAGGCTGCACCGGCCGCTCCGGTCGACATCCCCGGAGGGCTGATGGTCTCCCAGAGCGGTTACACCTTCGATCTGGCGCGGGGGCGCGCCAGGGCCGGCGACGACGTGCCCGTCGCCTTCACGGTCGAGGGCCCCGACGGACGCCCGGTCACCGACTACGCCGTCGAGCATGAGACGCGGCTGCACCTGATCGCCGTACGCCGGGACTTCACCGGCTTCCAGCACGTGCACCCACGGCTCGGCGCGGGCGGCGAGTGGACGACACGGCTGGATCTCACCCCGGGCCCCTGGCGGCTGTTCGCCGACTTCCAGGCCGCCGGCGGTCCTTCGCTGACCCTGGGGTCTGACCTGGCGGTCGCCGGCGTCTACGACCCGGTCCCGGACGGCGGCGAGTCGAGCACGGCGCGGGTCGACGGCTACACCGTCGCCCTCGCCGGTGCTCTCACAGCCGGCGAGGACGCCATGCTCCGGCTCACCGTGTCCAGGAACGGTGACCCTGTCACCGACCTGCAGCCCTACCTCGGCGCCTACGGCCACCTGGTGGCGCTGCGGGAGGGCGACCTGGCCTACCTGCACGTGCACCCCCACGGCCACCCCGGCGACGGCACCACGCGGCCGGGACCCGACGTGGTCTTCCACGCGACCGTGCCCAGCGCCGGGCGCTACCGGCTGTACCTGGACTTCAAGCACCAAGCAGTGGTGCGCACCGCCGCCTTCACCACCGCCACCCGGGGTGAGCGATGAGCTCCGTGACCGAGCCGCGGGGCTCGTCGGCGACCGGCGCCGTCGAGCTGGACATCCGCGGGATGACCTGCGCCTCCTGCGCCAGCCGCATCGAGCGCAAGCTCAACAGGCTGGACGGGGTGACCGCGACCGTGAACTACGCCACCGAGAGGGCCAAGGTCACCTTCCCGTCATCGCTGACGCCGCAGGACCTGGTGGACACCGTGGAGCAGGCCGGGTACGGCGCCCTCGTCCCGGCACCGCAGGGCGCCGCACCCGTCGAGCGGAGGCAGCCGTCGGCCGAGGAGGATCCCGCCCGCTCGCTGCGGCAGCGTCTCCTGGTCTCTGCGGCGCTGTCGGTGCCGGTCGTGGCGATGGCGATGGTCCCGGCCCTGCAGTTCACCTACTGGCAGTGGCTCTCGCTCACGCTGACCGCCCCGGTGGTGGCCTGGGGGGCGTGGCCGTTCCACCGGGCGGCCTGGGTGAACCTGCGCCACGGCACCTCGACGATGGACACGCTGGTGTCGATGGGCACACTGGCCGCGCTGGGCTGGTCGGTCTACGCGCTGTTCTGGGGGACGGCGGGCGTGCCCGGCATGACCCACGCGTTCGAGCTGACCGTGGCCCGCGCCGACGGTGCGGCCAACATCTACCTCGAGGCCGCCGCCGGGGTCACCACGTTCATCCTCGCCGGCCGCTACTTCGAGGCGCGCTCCAAGCGTCGCGCCGGTGCGGCGCTGCGGGCACTGCTGGAGCTGGGGGCCAAGGAGGTCGCGGTGCTGCGCGGCGGCCCGGGCGGCCGGGTCGAGCAGCGCATCCCCACCGACCAGCTGGTCGTCGGTGACCTGTTCGTGGTGCGGCCGGGAGAGAAGATCGCCACCGACGGCGTCGTCGAGGACGGCACGTCGGCGGTCGACGCCTCGATGCTCACCGGGGAGTCCGTCCCCGTCGAGGTCGCCGCGGGGGACGGCGTCGTGGGCGCCACGGTGAACGCCGGCGGGCGGCTCGTCGTCCGCGCCACCCGGGTCGGCACCGACACCCAGCTCGCCCAGATGGCGCTCCTGGTCGAGGACGCGCAGAACGGCAAGGCGCAGGTGCAGCGCCTCGCCGACCGGGTGTCCGGTGTGTTCGTGCCGCTCGTGATCGCGCTCGCGGTGGCCAGCCTGGGATTCTGGGTCGGCTCCGGGGCGGGGCTGCCGGCCGCGTTCACCGCCGCGGTCGCGGTGCTCATCATCGCCTGCCCCTGCGCGCTGGGCCTGGCCACACCGACCGCGCTCATGGTCGGCACCGGCCGGGGTGCGCAGCTGGGCATTCTGATCAAGGGACCGGAGGTGCTGGAGTCGACCCGTCGCGTGGACACGATCGTGCTGGACAAGACCGGCACGGTCACCACCGGTCGGATGACCCTGGCCGACGTGGTGGCCGCCGACGGCGAGGACGCCGCGCAGGTGCTGCGGCTGGCCGGCGCGGTCGAGGACGCCTCGGAGCACCCGGTCGCGCGGGCGATCGCCGACGGAGCACGCGCCCGTCTGGGCTCCCTGCCGGCCGTGGAGGGCTTCACCAGCACCGAAGGCCTCGGCGTACACGGCATCGTGACCGACGGGGGCGACGACGGCGGTGCCGGCCACGCGGTCCTGGTCGGTCGTCCGCGGCTGCTCGACCAGTGGTCGCAGCCCCTGCCAC
>JALZDI010000038.1 GCA_030862655.1 Actinomycetota bacterium
GCTGCGCGTCGGTCATCCTGCTCATTCTGACAGCCGGACTGTCACGTTCTCCAATGCGATGATGAGCGCCACATGCTCGCCGACGCCGCGCCGTACCTCGCCTGCCCGCTGTGCCGGGGCGACCTCGTGCTCGCGGGGAGCACGTTGGGATGCGAGCAGGGCCACCGGTTCGACGTCGCCCGGCAGGGCTACGTGAGCCTGTTGCCCGGCGACGCGCGTACCGGCACCGCCGACACCGCGGCGATGGTGGCCGCGCGGGTGGAGTTCCTGGCCTCCGGCGAGTACGCCCGGCTCACCGACGCGGTGGCCGAGGCCGTCGCCTCGTGCCCGGCCGAGGGCTGCGTGGTCGACGCCGGCGGCGGCACCGGCCACCACCTCGCCGCGTCGTTGGACCGTTCCCCCGGACGCGTCGGCGTCTGCTGCGACCTGTCCCGCTACGCCGCCCGGCGCGCGGCCCGCGCGCACCCGCGGCTCGGGGCGGTGGTCAGCGACGTCTGGCGCGGGCTGCCGGTCCGCGACGGCGTCGCCGCCGCGGTCGTCGACGTGTTCGCGCCTCGCAACCCCGCGGAGTTCCACCGGGTGCTGCACCCGGACGGCCTGCTGGTGGTGGCCACGCCGCGGCCGGACCACCTGGTCGAGCTCGTCGGCGGCCTCGGGCTGCTGACGGTCGACGAGGACAAGCCCGAGCGGTTGCGGGAGAGCCTGGCCGGCCGCTTCGTGCCGCACGACCGCCGCGACCTGCGCTGGACGATGCGCCTGTCGCGCGCCGCCGCCGCGGCGCTGGTGCGGATGGGCCCGAGCGCCTGGCACACCGCCGACCCCGACCTGGACGCCCTGCCCGACCCGGTCGAGGTCACCGCCGCCGTCACGGTCTCCACCTACCGCGTCAGCTGACGTCCTCGTCGACCCAGTCGAAAGTCTTGGTGACGGCCTTCCTCCAGTTGCGGTAGCGACGCTCGCGCTCGTCCGCGTCCATCCGTGGCCGCCAGCGGTGCCCCTCCGACCAGTTCTGCCGCAGCTCGTCGAGACCCGCCCAGTAGCCGACCGCGAGCCCGGCCGCGTAGGCCGCGCCGAGGGCGGTGGTCTCGGCGACCTGGGGGCGCACGACGTCGACGTCGAGCACGTCCGCCTGGAACTGCATCAGCAGGTCGTTGACCACCATGCCGCCGTCGACTTTGAGCTCGGCCAGCCGCACCCCGGAGTCGGCGTTCATCGCGTCGAGCACCTCCCGCGTCTGGTAGGCCGTGGCCTCCAGCACCGCCCGGGCCAGGTGCCCCTTGTTGACGAATCGGGTCAGCCCCACCAGCGCGCCGCGGGCGTCGGAGCGCCAGTGTGGCGCGAACAGCCCGGAGAACGCCGGCACGAAGTACGCGCCGCCGTTGTCGTCGACGGTCCGCGCCAGGTCCTCGACCTCGGACGCGCTGCGAATCAGCCCGAGGTTGTCGCGCAGCCACTGCACCAGGGACCCGGTCACGGCGATCGAGCCCTCGAGCGCGTACACCGGCTCCTGGTCGCCGATCCGGTAGCACACGGTGGTGAGCAGCCCGTTCTCGCTGCGCACCTTCTGCTCGCCCGTGTTCAGCAGCATGAAGTTGCCGGTGCCGTAGGTGTTCTTGGCGGTGCCGACGTCGTAGCAGACCTGGCCGAACGTCGCGGCCTGCTGGTCGCCCAGGATCCCGGCCACCGGCACGCCGCGCAGGATGCCGGGCCGGCACTCGCCGTACACCTCTGCCGACGACCGGATCTGCGGCAGCATCGAGGTCGGGATGCCCATCTCGCCGGCGATCTTGTCGTCCCACGCCAGGGAGTCGAGGTCCATCAGCATGGTGCGGCTCGCGTTGGTCACGTCGGTGACGTGTACGCCGCCGTCGGTGCCGCCGGTGAGGTTCCACAGCAGCCAGGTGTCCATGGTGCCGAACAGCAGGTCGCCGCGCTCCGCGCGCTCGCGGGCGCCGTCGACGTTGTCGAGGATCCAGCGGACCTTGGGGCCGGAGAAGTACGTCGCCAGCGGCAGCCCCACCCGGTCCTTGTAGCGGTCGGCGCCGCCCCCCAGCGCGGCCAGCTCGTCGCACACCGCCTGGGTGCGGGTGTCCTGCCAGACGACGGCGTTGTGCACGGGCCGGCCGGTGGCGCGGTCCCAGACGACGGCCGTCTCGCGCTGGTTGGTGATGCCGAGCGCCTGGATGTGCGCCGAGTCCACGTTGGCCCTGGCCAGGGCACCCCCGATGACCTCCCGGGTGTTGTTCCACACCTCGACCGGGTCGTGCTCCACCCAGCCGGCCCGCGGCAGGAACTGCTCGTGCTCCATCTGGTCGACCGCGACGACCTCCCCGCCCCTGCCGAAGATCATGCAGCGCGTGCTCGTCGTACCCTGGTCCACCGCCGCGATGTAGTCAGACATACGGACCTCTCTGTCGTGTGTCACTAGATTTCACCATGACGAGTACGCCGATCCTGGGGGACGCAGATGCCCGGCTCGCCACGCATGGGCCCGAGCGAGCGCGCGCAGGCGTGGCAGCGGCTCGGGTCGCGGCACCTCGACGTGCTCGTCGTCGGCGGCGGGGTGACCGGGGCCGGCGTGGCCCTCGACGCGGCCACCCGCGGACTGAGCGTCGGGCTGGTGGAGGCGCGTGACTTCGCCAGCGGCACGTCGTCGCGCTCGTCCAAGCTCTTCCACGGCGGCCTGCGGTACCTGGAGCAGATGAACTTCGGCCTGGTGCGGGAGGCGCTGCGCGAACGCGAGCTGATGCTGACGCGGCTCGCGCCCCACCTGGTCAAGCCGGTGCCGTTCCTCTACCCGCTCACCCACCGGCTGTGGGAGCGGCCCTACGTCGGTGCCGGGCTGGCGTTGTACGACTCGATGGGCGGCGCCCGCTCGGTGCCCCGCCACCGGCACCTCACCCGGCACGGCGCCCGCAAGCTGGCGCCGGCGCTCAAGCCGTCGGCGCTGACCGGGGGGCTGCAGTACTGGGACGCCCAAGCCGACGACGCCCGGCACACGCTGACCCTGGTGCGGACGGCGGTCTCCTACGGCGCGACGGCGCTCAGCTCCGCCGAGGTGGTCGACTTCCTGCACGCGGGCGAGCGCATCGTCGGGGCCCGGGTGCGCGACGTCGAGAGCGGCGAGGAGGTCGACGTCCGGGCATCCGTGGTGGTGAACGCGGCCGGGGTCTGGACCGACACCGTGCAGACGATGGCCGGCGGACGCGGCCGGTTCCACGTGCGCGCCTCCAAGGGCGTGCACCTGGTCGTGCCCCGCGACCGGATCAACTCCGAGACCGGGATGGTCCTGCGCACACCGACGTCGGTGCTGTTCGTGATCCCGTGGACCACGCACTGGATCGTCGGCACCACCGACACCGACTGGGACCTCGACCTGGCCCACCCGGCCGCCAGCCGCGCCGACCTCGACTACCTGCTCGACCGGGTCAACTCCGTGCTCGCCGTCGCGCTGACCCACGACGACATCCAGGGCGTGTACGCCGGGCTGCGGCCGCTGCTGGCCGGGGAGTCGGAGCAGACCAGCCAGCTCTCCCGCGAGCACGCCGTCGCCCGGCCGCTGCCGGGGCTGGTCGCGGTGGCCGGCGGCAAGTACACGACCTACCGGGTGATGGCCGCCGACGCGGTCGACCTCGCCTGCACCGACGTACCCCGGGCGGTGCCGCCGAGCACGACCGAGCACATCCCGCTGGTGGGGGCCGAGGGCTACCACGCGCTGGTCAACCAGGTGCCGGCGCTGGCCGAGACCTACGGGCTGCCGGCGTGGCAGATCCACCGGCTGCTGGACCGCTACGGCTCGCTCACCCCGGAGGTGCTCGGCCTGGCCGGGCCCGACCGGTCGCTGCTCGAGCCGCTGCACGCCGACTCGGAGTACCTCGGCGTGGAGTTCGCCTACGGCGCCTCGCACGAGGCGGCCCTGCACCTCGACGACCTGCTCGCCCGTCGTACCCGGATCTCCATCGAGACCCCCGAGCGGGGTACGGCGGTCGCGGCCCGGGTCGCCGACGTCGTCGCACCAGCACTCGGCTGGGACCGGCAGCGCGTCGACACCGAGGTGGCGGCCTACGTCGCCCGGGTCGAGGCGGAGCGGGAGTCGCAGCAGCAGGCCGACGACCTCGCCGCCGACGCCGCCCGGGTCGCCGCCCCCGACACCCGCCGGCTCGCGGTCGGCCGCGCCCTGGGGTGACCGCCGTGTCGGTCGGCGGTCGTGTCCCGGGCAGCCCTCAGTCGCAGGACGACCACCAGCGCAGCAGCACCCGCCCGTGCACCGAGGAGAACGTCACCGGGCCGTAGTCGCGGGAGTCGATCGAGGCCGCCCGGGCGTCGCCCATCACCAGCACCCTCTGGACCGGGACCCGGACCGGGCCGTAGAAGAGCGCGTCGATGCTCTTGTGGTCGACGTAGGGCTCCCGCACCCGCTGCCGGTTGACGAACAGCAGCGCGTCGTTGATGGCCACCCGGTCGCCGGGCAGGCCGACCACCCGTTTGACCACCAGCCCGTCCCCGTGCGGGGGTGTGAGGACGACCAGGTCGCCGCGCGCGAGGTCCGGGCCGGTGACGCGCTTGTCGACCAGCACACGGTCGCCCGCGCACAGCGTCGGCGCCATGCTGCCGGACTCGACGCGGTAGGAGCCGACGACGTTGCCCCGCAGCCACCACCCGGCGACCACCGAGAGCACGACCACGGCGACCACCACGGGCCGCCAGGTCCGACGCCGAGCCATCGGCGCGCGCCTCAGCGCAGACGTCGCGGCAGGTTGTCCCGCTTGGGCTCGGCCGCGAGCATCGGGTGGTGCCGGTCGCGCTGACCCGGCATCCAGCCCACCGCGAACTGCTGCATCATGTCGTGGTCCTCGTGCACCAGGTTGTGGCAGTGCAGCATGTACCGGCCGCGGTGCGGCCCGAACCTCATGAGCACCCGGACGCGCTCTCCCTCGCCGACGTAGGCGACGTCCTTCGGCCCGCGCTCGTAGTCGAACGGCGGCCGGCCGTTGCGGTCGAGGATCTTGAAGTCGATCAGGTGGATGTGCACCGGGTGGAACCACCCGCCGGAGGGGTTCTCGATCTCCCAGACCTCGGTCGCCCCCAGCTTGGGGTTCGCGATCAGCAGCTCGTAGTTGCTGTCGATCACGTCGTCCCAGGTGTGGCCGTTGATCGTCCACGTGCCGGCGACCCGCTCCACCCGGATCCGGCGGACGCGGCTCGCGTCGGACTCCTGCCGCCGCATCACGTCGCTGTTCTGCAGGCGGTCGGGGATCCGTCGCCAGGTGTGGTCGCGCTTGGAGAACGGCTCGTCGGTGACGTCGAAGGCCATCACCTTGTCGGTGTCGTCGTGGTCGATGTTGTTGGGGTTGGAGAGGTTGCGCAGCACCACCCGCTGGCCGGGCCGGTACTTGGAGAAGTCGATGAGGATCTCGTAGCGCTCCGCGCTCCCGTGCCGCCACTCGCCGACCTCACGCGAGCGCGGCATCAGCCCGCCGTCGGTCGCGACCATGGTGACCGGGTCACCGTTGTCCAGGGTGAACCGGTAGGAGCGGGACACGGACGCGTTGAGCACCCGGAAGCGGTAGACCCGGCGCTTCACCTTCATCGCCGGCCAGGGCCGGCCGTTGACCAGGATGACGTCGCCCCAAAGCCCGGAGTGGTCGCTGTCGTCGAAGGCCAGGCCGCCTCGACGGCGGAACTGCGCGTCGACGACGGTGAGGGGGACGTCGAACTCGCCCTGCGGCAGCAGCTCGGTCTCGGCCCGGTCGTGGATGTGGTACTGCGCGTACAGCCCGGAGTACGCGTTCTCCGCGGTGTGGTGCACGCCGTGGTCGTGGTACCACAGCGTGCGGGCCCGCTGGAAGTTCGGGAAGTGGTAGGTCTTGTAGAAGCCCGGACGGGTGACGTCGCTGGCGTAGCCGTCGTACTCGGGCAGCGAGCCCGACCCGTGCAGGTGCACCGACGTGTTGAACGGATGCCCCAGGGTCGGGTGCCGGCTCGGCAGCATGTTGCGGAAGTGGACGACGGCTTTGCGGCCACGGCGGATGTTCACCGTCGGGCCCGGCGTCATCCCGTTGTAGCCGTAGACCGTGCTGCTCAGGCCCGGGATGATCTCGGCCCGGCCGGGCCGCATCTTCACCTCGAAGTGGTCGGTCCACTCACCGGTCACGCGGTTGCGTGTGCTCCTGAACGGCCGCAGGAACGGCGGACGCACGAAACGGGCGCGGAAGGGGGTCGGCATGTCGGCGGCGCTGAGCGTGCTCGGGGTGGCGGCACCGAGCCCGGCGCCCCACGGCAGCGCGGCGGCGCCGGCGACGCCGAGCGCACCGAGTCCGCCGATCTTCAACACGTCCCGACGTGTGGCATCCATCTGCCGCCCCCTCACGAAAAGCACGACCCGCTCCACGGAGCTCCCACTCCGCAAGGTGCCGGGGCGGCGTCACGACGACGCAAACAGCGGTACGTGCCGCGCTCGTGACGGTCCGCGCACGGAAGGTGCGCTGCGCGTTGGCTTTGGCAGTCTTCCGCCCGAACGGACTATGCGCATATCACCCGTACGGGCACCGAAGTTGATCAGGCAACGGCCTAGCGCAGCGATCGGCGCGAGCGTAAAACCCATACAGCAAGGAGAGACGCCGCTGCATCGCCCCTCTCGGGTGGCCCTCGTGGAGCCATCGGGCCGGCGCTTTCCGTCACACCATTTGGGGGCAGGCACATGGAGTCAGCCGACCGGATCGAGATCCGGCTTCTCGGACCCCTACACGTGCGCCGAGCCGACAGCACCGTTGTCGAGCCCGGCGCCTGGCGTACCGGGAAGACCCTCGACCTGCTGCGTCTGCTGGCCCTCGAGGTCGACCAGCCGGTCCGCGTCGCCAGCCTGCTGGAGAAGCTGTGGCCGGACGTCGACGAGGCGCACGGGCGGGCCAGCCTGCGGACCGCGGCCTCCCAGCTGCGCCGGGCCCTGCGCAGCGACTGCATCGAGCGGCGGCTCGGCGGCCTGGTGCTGCGGCACGCATGGGTCGACGCCACCGCGTTCCGCAACCTCGCGGTGGAGGCCAAGTCGGCGCTGCGCGAGCGCCGGCTGGCTCGCGTGGTGGCGTTGACCCGTGAGGCCGAGGCGCTGTACGTCGACGACTTCATCGCGCACGACGACGGCGCCGGATGGGCGCTGGAGGCACGCGAGTCGCTGGCGTCGGTACGCCGGTCGCTGCTGGTCGACGCCGCGGAGGCCGCGATCGAGCTGCACTGGATGCGCGACGGCGTGGAGCTGGCCAACAAGGCGCTGGTGATCGACAGCTGCTCCGAGCGTGCACACCGCGCGCTGATGCAGGCCTACGCCGGTCTGGGCGAAACCGAGCAGGCCCTGCGGGCGTTCGAGAGCTGCCGCACGATGCTGGCCGAGGAGCTCGGCGCGGACCCGTCGGCGCAGACCCGGGCCGTGCACATGCAGGTGCTGGCCGGCCACCAGGACATGCCCGAGGCGCTGCCGTTCGTCGGCCGCGACAACGAGCTCTCGCGGCTGACCGCGATGCTGAACCGTTCGCTGGGCTCCGAGGGGCCGTCCCTGGTCTGCGTCAGCGGCCAGCCGGGCACCGGCCGCGAGACGTTGGTCCGCGAGGCCTCGCTCAGGGCGGGTGCGCACAGTGCGGAGGTGAGCGTGAGCGGCCCCGGCGGCCGCCCCCGCGGCGACGACCTGCGGCGGGTCAGCACCGAGGGTGAGCCACTGGTGCTGGTGCTTCCCGTGATCGACGACCTCGGTCCCGAGGAGGCCGCCGACCTGGTCCGGGCGATGTCGACGCTGGACCCGCTGGTGACGGTCGCGGTGCCGGTCGGCCCCGAGGGCGCCGACGCGCTGTCGGTGGCGTCGGTGCGTGCGGGCGGCGAGCCCGCGGCAGTCGTCGAGGTCGGGCCGCTGCAGCCGGAGGACCTGGCGGCCCTCGCCTCCACCGTGTTGTCCGGCCCGGTCGTGCACGACCTGGTGCGCTCGCTGCAGCTGGAGGCCGGCGGCCTGGTCGGGCAGTCCATCGCGGCATTGCGCTCGTGGCTCTCCGGCGGGCGGATCGCCTCCACCGCCAAGGGGCTCGCGCTGGCCCCTGCGATCCACGGCGACAGCCAGGTCGCGGCCGACCTGACCGTGCAGCCGCTGGTCCGGCGGGTGCTCGAGCAGCTGTCGCCGGCCGAGCTCGAGGCGCTGCACTTCACCGCGCTGATCGCCCGCCCGGTCATGCCGGCGATGATCTCGCCGCTGGTCGGCGACCCCACCGAGGGCGTCGACGTCGTGGGCCCGGTCCTGGACCGGCTGGTCGACTTCGGCGTGCTCAGCCTGGACACCCGCGGCTACTACTTCCGCAACCCGCTCGTGCAGGACGCGGTCGCGTCCTGGATCCGTCCGACGGTGCGCCGCCGGCTGCACTGGCGGATCGCGGAGGAGGGCCACCTGCCGACCGAGGACCGCGTGCGCCACTGGCTGGAGGCGGGCGAGCCGCAGCTGGCCTGCGCGGCGGCGCTGGAGGCGGCCAACGCCGCCCTCACCCGTGGTCGGCCGCACGACGCCCGCGCCCACCTGAACCAGATGATCGCGCTGGCCGACGGGCTGGCCTCCTCGCCGATGGACCAGTCGGCGATCTTCGAGATGCTCGGCGACACCAACCTGGCCTGCGGGCTGGCCGAGGAGGCGCGGCAGGCGTTCTCCGTCGCGCTGGCGGCGGCGACCACGCTGGGGCTGCCGTCGGTCGGCCGGCTGACGGCCAAGGCCGACGCCGCCGAGCACGGCCTGTCCGTCCCCGAGGACGAGGCCGGCGCCGCGCTGTCGCTGCTGCACATCACGCCCGCGTCGGGCTGCTCGCCCGAGGTCGAGGACGCCCTGCGGGAGGCGCTGGAGGACGCGCAGGACATCGTCACGCGGGTCGAGGCACGGCTGCGGCTGTGCGAGGTGGTCGCGCTGCCCCGGCGTGACCTCGCGCTGGCGCGACGGCTGGCCGACGAGGCCGCGATCATGGCCGAGACCCCGCAGCAGGTCGCGCGTGCGTGTCTGCTGCGGCACCTGCCCGACGTACTCCTGGGGGGCGGGACCACGGCGATGCCGGCGCTGGAGCAGGCGCTGGCCGAGTCCACCGAGTGCGACGACGTCGACCTGACGGCAGCGCTGACCCTGGCGCGCACGCTGGCCGCGCACCACGGCGGCCTGGCGTCGTTCGTCGAGCTGGCGGCGGCGGTCGACCGTCACCGCCCCGGGCCGGCCGGCCTGGACCCCACCAGCATGCTGGTGCGTGCGTACGCCGAGCGCGGCATGGTCGCCGACGCCAGTCGGCTGGCGAGGTCCAGCCAGCCCCTGGAGGCGCCGGCAGCCGAGCAGGACCGGCTGCTCGCCCTGGCCGTCCTGCACGAGGCGGTCGACGAGCCGGCACAGGCGCTCGTCACGCTGCGCACCGCGATCGAGCACGCGATCGACACCGGCTGCCTGCTGCAGCTGCCCGAGATCGTGGCCCGGACCATCCGGCTCGAGGTCGCGACCGAGCCGCAGGCCGCGGTGGAGCACTTCGAGCTCTTCGACTGGTCCGTCGGCGGCTCGACCAACCACCCCAACGAGACCTGCGGCAAGCTGCTCGCGCGGGCCGCGCTGCGGGCGGAACGGCTGGAGTTCGAGCGGGCCGCCGCGGCGGCGGCGATCGCCGCGGAGGTGGCGGAGAAGCAGGAGGCTCCGCTGCTGGCGGCGCAGGCGCACCTGGCCAGGGGCGGGTACCTGGAGAAGACCAGCAGCCACAACGAGATCCGGCTCGCCTACGCCTCGGCCGCGCGGTGGTACCGCGCGGCGGGTGTGGACAGGCTGGCCCGGCGGGCCGAGCGCACGGTCGCCCCCGACATCCGCGCCAGCTAGCACCCGGGCCCCGGACCGTCCGCTGCCTGGGTCGTCGCCTCAGGGGGTGGCGGTGGGCCCGGCCCGGTGCACGGT
>JALZDI010000229.1 GCA_030862655.1 Actinomycetota bacterium
GCGTAGAACCACTGCTCGGTGGCCCAGACGGGGTCGTCCGAGGCTCGGCGGGTCACGGCGCCGGCGCCCCCAGGACCGCGCGCGCCCGGTCGACGTCGTCGGCCATCCGGGCCAGCAGGTCGTCGACGGAGTCGAAGCGCACCATCCCGCGCAGCCGTGAGACGAACGTGACCTCGACCTCGACGCCGTACAGCTCGAGGTCGTCGCGGTCGAGCACGTAGGACTCCACCCGCCGTTCGGTGCCGTCGAAGGTGGGGTTTGTGCCGACGCTGACCGCCGCCGGCAGGGCCGGCGCGTCGGGGTCGTCCAGCCGGCGCAGCCACCCGGCGTACACCCCGTCGACGGGGGCCGCCATGTCCCGGGTCGGCACGTTCGCGGTGGGGTAGCCGAGCTCGTGCCCCCGGTGGTCGCCCTCGACGACCACCCCCCGCACCGAGAAAGGCCGGCCCAGCGCCTCGGTGGCGCCCTCGACGTCGCCGGCGGCCAGGCAGGTGCGGACGTAGGTCGAGGACCACGCCTGCGGGCCGCCCTCGAGGTCGACGCCCTCGGCGGTGAAGTCCCGATCGGCCCCCAGCTCGCGCAGCGTCGCCACGTCGCCGGCAGCGCGGTGACCGAACCGGAAGTTGGCCCCGACCACGACCGCGGCGGCGTGCAGGGTGCCGACGACGATACGGTCGACGAACTCCTGCGGCGCCCATCCGGCCACCTCGCGGCTGAACGGCATCACCAGCACGTCGTCGACGCCTGCCTCGGCGAGCAGCTCGGCCCGCCGCTCGATCGTGGTCAGCAGCGTCGGGGCGTGCTCGGGACGCAGGACGGCGAACGGGTGCGGGTCGAAGGTGACCGCCACGACCGGCGTACCCGTCTGCTCGGCCAGCACGCGCGCCCGGCCGATGACGTGCCGGTGGCCGAGGTGGACGCCGTCGTAGTTGCCGATCGTCACGACGGTCCGGCCGAGGTCCGCCGGCACGTCCTGCAGAGCACGCCACACACGCATGCTCGTGACCTTATCCGCCGCATGGTCCCGCTTCGCGACCGTTCCCACACACCGGCTCCTCGGCGGCAGGCTGTCCTGGGTTGCAGCTGGGTGGTGCCGTTGTGGTCGACGAGGTGGCAGGCCGTGCGGCCAGGGCCGGGTGTGGTCGCACTCGCAGGCGTGCGTGCCGGTTGCAGCCGGGGAAGCGGCAGGTGCGGTCGCGGCCCTGGCCGTGGTCGCGGGTGTGCGCGCGGGGCTGGTAGCTGGAGAACGACTCCACCTCGAACGTGTGTTCGACGCGATCGGAGCCCGCCGACCCCCGCCACCGCCGAAACCGTGCCTGTGACCGAACCGAAGCGGCGACCGGGGTTCCCTCTCATGCGCCCTTCGGCGTCAGAACGCACCGAGGCGGCGGAGCCCACACCCGCGCGACAATGGCGTGAGGACGATCTTCGACCTAGCGGCTGCCGCCGCGCAGGACGCGCCGCCGGGGCTGCGGCGGGGTCACCCGGAGCGGGCCGGCGACCGGTGCGACGTCGGCCCCGGTGTAGAAGCGGCAGAAGTCGATCGTGTCGCCGAGCAGGCGGCACAGCACCTCGTCAGGATCGGCCACGCATGCCTTGGCGATGCTCTCCACCGCGTAGTGCACGACGCCGGGACCGGTGTGCCGGGCGAAGTTCTGCCGGCGCTTGCCCCAGGCCTGGTTGACGAAGCCGCGCGCCCAGCGGGTGGCCTGCGGTGCGTGCCCGAGTGCCTGGCGGCTGCTGTCGCGCAGACTGCCGTCCGGGCGGCCCTCCATGCCGGCCAGCAGCTGCTCGCACCGGATCACCGAGACCGCGAGGGCCCGCTGCCGGTCCGCCGCCGCCAGCGGCAGGGCGACCGTGGCCGCGCGCAGCGCGATCTCCACGTCGATGCGGGGGTCGTCGCTGGTCACGCCGATCACGCTCGGGATGAGCGGCACGAGCCGCGCGCGTCCCGCGTCGGACACGTGGTCGTTGACGTCTCGCGCCAGCGCGCCCAGCAACGGGTGGGTGCATCCGGGGTGGTCCGACCAGCGCTCACCGGCGAGGTAGGACGCGAACTCCATGAAGCAGCCGCCCTTGCGGGGGTTGCGGTGCTTGCCGCGCGAGAGCACAGGGACGATGTCGGGCGTACGGACCGTGCGCACTTCCTCAAAAGACATTCCGGTCACTCCCTGAGGTGCGATCTCCTCTCCTCAGTCTGCGCCCCATCCGCGCCCATGACCAGACCCGAGAACCGACCTCAGGCGAAGACCGCGACCGCCTTCGCGTCCGCACCGTGCTGCTCGTACAGCGCGAGGAACTCCCCCTCCGGCGCCATCACCGCGACCGGCCCCGCCGCACCGAGGTCGGTCTCCGGCAGCGCCCGTCCGTGCCGCACCCAGGCCGCCTGCTCGCCGGAGGCCGCGAAGGTCGAGAAGCCGGCGCGGGCCACCTCGGCCAGAGGTACGACGGTCAGCTCGCGTTCGAGCGTCTCGAGGGTGTGCGCCTGGACCAGGTCGAAGCCGCCGACGCGCGTGCGGCGTAGCCGGGTCAGGTGCCCGCCGACGCCGACCGCCGCACCGAGGTCACGAGCCAGTGCGCGGACGTAGGTGCCGCTGGAGCACACGACGCGGGCGTCGACGTCGACGGCTCCGCTCCCCCGGCGAACGTCGAGCACGTCGAAGACCGACACCTCCACGGGCCGGGCCGCGAGCTGCACGGACTCGCCCTGCCGCACCCGGGCGTAGGAGCGGCGGCCCTCGACCTTGACCGCCGACACCGCCGACGGCACCTGTTCGATGCTTCCGGTCAGCGCGCGCACCGCGGCCAGCACCTCCTCCTCCGGTACGGCGGAGGCGTCGGCGCGCGCGGTCACCTCGCCCTCGGCGTCGTCGGTGACCGTCGACTCGCCCAGCCGGATCGTGGCGTCGTAGGCCTTCTCGGCGAGCGCCAGGTGTCCGAGCAGCCGGGTCGCCCGGTCGACGCCGACCACCAGCACCCCGGTCGCCATCGGGTCGAGTGTGCCGGCGTGCCCGACCTTGCGGGTGCCGGCCAGCCGGCGCATGCGGGCGACCACGTCGTGCGACGTCCAGCCGGCCGGCTTGTCCACGACCACCACGCCCGGAGGCGCCACGGGCCGTCGCGGCCGGTCGTTCACGGCCGGCGGTCCTCGCCCGGCCCAGACCCGTGGTCGCCGGCGTCGTCCTCACCCGGCGTCCGGTAGGGGTCGGCCTCACCGGCGTACTCGGCGCCGGCGGCGGAGGCGGCCAGCTCGGCGTCGGACGCACGCGCCCGCGCCAGCAGCTCCTCGATGTGGGCCGCCGACTCCGGCAGCGCGTCGTGCACGAACTCGAGGGTCGGCGTGTGCCGCATGCCGAGATGCTTGCCGACCTCCGAGCGCAGCAGCCCCTTGGCGCTCTCCAGGGCGGCGCCGGTGCCGGTGCGGTCGTCATCGCTGCCCATGACGGTGTAGAAGACGGTCGCATGCTGGGTGTCGCCGCTCACCCGCACGTCGGTGACCGTGACGAAGCCCAGTCGCGGGTCCTTGATCCGGCGCTCGAGCATCTCGGCCACGACCACCTGGATCCGGTCGGCGATCCGGCGTACCCGGTCTGAGCTCATCGTCGTCTCCTCGTCGTCACAGGTCCTCACTCGTCCTCGATCGACCGCAGCTGGCGGTGCGCACTGAGCAGGTCGGCCTCGGGGCGTGAGGCCAGCCACCGCTCGACGGCGTCGAGCACGTCGGTGCAGTGCGCCGGCGCGCCGGAGACCACCGCCACGCCGATCTGGGCGCGCCGGTACAGGTCGTGATGCCCGGTCTCGGACACCGCCACACCGAAGCGCCGCTGCAGCTCGGCCACCACGGGCCGCACCACACTGCGCTTCTGCTTCAGCGTCGACGCGTCGTGCAGCAGCAGCTCGAACGCCGCCATCCCCACGAACACCGCATCGCCCCTTCAAGCTCGTGCGCCCCTGCGCCGACGAGTGGCGCGTTCCGTAGGCCCGGAGTCCGGTTCGTCCCTACGCAACGCGCCACTCGACGCGAGCGTCCGCCGGTGCAGAACCTCAGCCGCGCGGGATCTCGCGCATCTCGAAGTTCTCCACGATGTCGCCGATCTTGATGTCGTT
>JALZDI010000230.1 GCA_030862655.1 Actinomycetota bacterium
CATGCGGAAACCTCCGTGGGCTCGGTGGCCCGGTTGCTGTTGGTGGGGTGGTGGGTGGGGAATGTGCGACGGATCAACAGGTACATCTCGCAGCCCAGGCAGAGGCCGAAGGCGGCGTTGAGGAAGGCGGCCGTCAGCGCCAGGCCGGTGGCTGTGAGGGCGAGCGCCGGCAGCCCGGTGGCGAACCCGACCAGCGCGACGACGGCGAACGCCAGGCCCACGGCCTGGGCGAACCGCGGCGGCTGTGGGTCCTCGGTGTGCCCCGGCGGGCCGAGGCGCGGCCGGACCACCTTGGCGTACAGCAGCGCGTACGGCGAGCGCCGGACGCCGGCGAGCGCGCCCACCGCGAAGACGGCGGCCTGCAGGGCGAGCAGGCCGACGCTCTCGGTGACCAGCACGACCGCGAGCACGACGCTGGTGAGCGCGGCGGCGAAGCGCTGGCCCCTCGGGTCGATGGGCGGGTCGACATGCATGTGGGCTCCTGACGGTGCGGAAGGGGCGTGGGAGTCCGGCGACGCGGTGCGTCCGCCGTGCGCACGGCACGGACAGCGCTGGGTGTGCTCGATTGCCTCGAGGCGTCGCCCGGTCAGGACATGCGACACAGCGCCGAGCGCACGCGGCAGTGGTCCACCGCGCGCCGCTTCGTGAGCGCTGTCGAGGTCATGGCGTCGAGAGTACGGCGTGCGTGTAGGGGCGCACCAAGGGATCCCATATTTCGGGACGCCGTCTCATACTCCGGCACTCCCTTCGCGTCGAGCCTGCGCAGCTGCCCCACCGGTTCGCGTCGAGCCTGCGCAGCTGCCCCGGCCCTTCGCGTCGAGCCTGCGCAGCTGCCCCGGTCACAGCGGTAGCGCGGCGATCACCTGTTCCTTACGCGGCTGGCCGGACGCCCGGGTCGTGACCCGGCCGGCGGCGTCCAGCACAAGGGTCGTGGGCGTGCGCATGACACCGAGGCGACGCACCAGCTCCAGGTGCGACTCGGCGTCGATCTCCACATGGTTCACTCCCGGCACCGCGGCGGAGATCTCGGCCAGCACCCGGCGGGTGGCGCGGCACGGCTGGCAGAACGCGCTGGAGAACTGCACCAGCGTCGCGCGCTCCCCCAAGTCGGTTGCGCCGAGCTCTTGGGCGCTGAGCAGGACGGCGGGCTCCGCGCTGGTGTCGTGCGCGACATCGTCCGCACTGCGTCGGCCTGCGGGCACGGCGCGGAAGCGACCGTCGTACCAGCGCTTGGTCAGTGCGAGCGAGGTCGCGAGCACGAGGGCGCCCAGCAGCACCCAGACTCCGGTGGTCACCCGACCCAGGTTACGTCCACGCGCCAGCGGCGGGGCACCCGCGCAGCCTCGACGCGAACCGGTGGGGCACCCGCGCAGCCTCGACGCGAACCGGTGGGGCACCCGCGCAGCCGCGACGCGAAGGGGGCTCGACGGGAGGGGGTCAGCCGCCGGCGAAGGGCGGCAGCAGCTCGACCACGTCGCCCTCGGACAGCGGGACCGCAGCGGGGTCGTGGGAGGACACCGGAGCCGAGCCGACGAGCACCGAGCACACCCCCAGCACGTCGGCGAACCGGCGGTTTTCGGGCCGCAGCCGGCGCACCGCCTGCAGCGCCTCGGCGACCGTCGCTGCCACGACCTGGTCGCTCTCGCGGCCCGCCGCCGCCCGCGCCGCCGCCCAGTAGCGCACCGTGACCAGCGGACCGGAGGACGTCATGTCGGCTATCCTGTCCTACCCGAGGCCCCGGGCAACGTCGCCCCCTGGCCTCGTTCGTCCGGCTTCACGGCCATTCGGTTCACGGCCATCCCGGGAGGTGCCATGAGCACCCTGGTGCTGCTGACCAACGCCCCGCAGCCGTCCGCCGAGGTGCTACCCGCGCTCACCCTTCTGCCGCACACCGTCAAGGTGCTGCCGGCCGAGGCGTCCGCGCTGGTGCACTCCCCCCGCTGCGACGCGGTGCTGGTAGACGGCCGCCGCGACCTGGCCCAAGCACGGGAGTTCACCCGGCTGTTGCGCACCACCGGCACCGACGTGCCGCTGATCCTCGTCGTCGGCGAGGGCGGCCTGGCTGTGGTGACCGCGGACTGGGGCGCCGACGACGTGCTGCTGGACACGGCCGGCCCGGTGGAGGTCGACGCCCGGCTGCGGCTGGTCGCGGGCCGGCTGGACGCGGCCAAGGACGAGCCCGAGGACGAGGTCCGCGTGATCCGCAGCGGCAGCGTCGTGATCGAGGAGACGACCTATACAGCCAGGCTCGACGGGCGGGTGCTCGACCTCACGTTCAAGGAGTTCGAGCTGCTGAAGCACCTCGCCCAGCACCCGGGCCGGGTGTTCACGCGCAACCAGCTGCTCCAGGAGGTCTGGGGCTACGACTATTTCGGCGGCACCCGCACGGTCGACGTGCACGTGCGCCGGCTGCGGGCCAAGCTCGGACCCGAGCACGAGGCGCTCATCGGCACCATGCGCAACGTGGGCTACAGGTTCGTCCTGCCGCCCAGCGACGCGTCGGCGGGGGCGCCGACGACTGCGGGCGAGGACGAGGGGGACCGCGAGGAGGAGGGGGACGCGGCGGAGGGGGATGCCCCCACGGACGCCGCGGCGAGGGACCGCTCGAGCTGAGCCTGCGGCGCCGAAAGCTGCGCCCGCCGGCGGTCGACGTCGTCGTCGAGGGTCTCCTCGAGCCTGTCGAGCCAGAGCACCAGGACCAGACACGACAGCGGCACCATCGGCACGAGGCACATCACCAGCACGTGAGGCATATCAGTCGCCGCTCGTCGAAGCGCTCCGCAGCGCTGCCGCCGGTCGGCCCTCTCCCTTCCCCCGTCCCGTGCCCCGTTCGCCTCCGGCGAAACCGGGCATCGTGGAGCGATTGTGCGCCATCGGTCACGTCCGGACGGAACGACGCGCGGGCACGACGCGGGCATTTCGCGCGACCCTCCACCCTCCTCCGAGGACCTGGCCCTCCCATGACCGCCTAGCGTGGGGCGGGTGAACACCACGGGTAGCGGGAGCGGCGGGACCACGACCGGCGCGCAGGTCGCCGTACACGACACGCTCACCGACGAGCAGGTCAGCTGGGTGGCAGCGCTGGTCGACGCCGCGGCCGCGGCCGACGGGGTGGCGCCGCTGAACGAGCACGTGCTGCTCGCGCTGCAGTACGGCGGGCAGGCCGCGGTGCGGCACGTGGTCGCCGCCGGCGACGACGGCGCGTGGGTCGGCTACGGCCACCTGGACCTGACCGACCGGATCCAGGGGGCGAGCGCGGAGGTCGTCGTGCACCCCGACCGGCGGAGGCAGGGCGTCGGCGCGGCGCTCGTAGGCCGGATGCTCGCCGAGGCCGACCCGCTGCCGCTGCGGCTGTGGGCCCACGGCCACCACCCGGCGGCCGAGCGACTCGCGGCCACGCTGGGGTTCACCCGGGTGCGCGACCTGTGGCAGATGCGCCGCTCGCTGCACGGTGACCTGCCGTCGGCGCAGGCTCCCGAAGGGGTCTCGCTGCGGTCCTTCCGGCCGGGCGAGGACGACGAGGCCTGGCTGCGGGTGAACGCGCGGGCGTTCGCCGAGCACCCCGAGCAGGGGTCGATGAGCGCCGACGACCTGGTGCAGCGGATGCAGGAGCCGTGGTTCGACGCCGATGGGTTCCTGGTGGCCGAGCGCGCCGGCGAGATGGTCGGCTTCCACTGGACCAAGGTGCACGCCGGCGACGACCCGGTCGGCGAGGTGTACGTCGTCGGGGTCGACCCGTCCGCGCAGGGCCTGGGGCTGGGCTCGGTGCTGACGCTGGCCGGGCTGTGGCACCTGCGCGACCGCGGACTGGACCAGGTCATGCTCTACGTCGAGTCCGACAACGCCGCGGCGATCCGGGTCTACGAGCGGCTCGGCTTCGAGCAGTGGGACGTCGACGTCATGTACTGCCGCTGACGATCAGAGGTCGCGCAGGCGCAGCACCATCGCGTCGACGGCGCCCCGCGCGGAGCGGCTCACCCCGACCATGTTGAAGAAGCCGTGGATCAGCCCGGCGTGCCGCTCGAGCTCGACGGTACCGCCGTCGTCGGCGATCCGGCGCGCGAACGCCTCGCCCTCGTCGCGCAG
>JALZDI010000231.1 GCA_030862655.1 Actinomycetota bacterium
GGGGACCATCGCCTCCAGGTGCGCGCGGCTGGCCACCTCGGGCACGACGCCGCCGAAGCGGGCCTGCTCCTCGACCGAGGACGCGATCGCGTCGGCGAGCAGCGTCGTGCCCTGCACGACGCCGACACCGGTCTCGTCGCACGAGGTCTCGATCCCCAGCACCAGTGGTTCATCCGCCACGAGCCACATTGTGCCCGGTGCCGCGACACGACCCCGCAGTCGCCGTCGTGCAAGGATCGGTGACCGTGGGCGTGATCGCGACCGAGAGCGTGGCCGGTCTGCACCAGCGGTACGGCGGGCCGTTCGTCCGGACGCGGCTGACCGCGGCGAACACGAAGCACGTCTGGCGCCTCGGCGGCGCGGTCGTGGTCGAGCAGAGCCACGACCGGCACGGACAGCCGGTGACCGCGCCGCAGCTGTTCTGCCTGGGCGATCCCGCCGATCTCAAACCGCTGCTCACCGAGGTCGCGCGGACCCTGCCGGCCCAGCCGGAGAGACTCAGCGTCGAGGCGCACGCCGAGGCCGCGCTGCCGCGACACTGGCGGTTCGCCCAGGCCAACCGCTGGACCTCGATGTGGACCGGCGCCACTCCGCCGCGGGTCCCCCACGAGGACGACGTCGAGCCCGTCATCGACACCGACGAGGTCGACGCCCTGCTCGACGCTGCCAACCCCGGCAGCCACGGTCGCCCCGGCGACCCGGGCATGCGCACCTGGCTCGGCGTTCGCCGGCAGGGCGACCTCGTCGCCGCCGGCGCCCTGACCGAGAACCCCGGCACCGGCACCCCCAACCTGCGCGGCATCACCACGCTTGCGCACCTGCGCGGCCGGGGCCTGGCTACGGCGGTCACCGCGCGCCTGACCCGGCTGGGCCTGGAGACCCTCGGCCCGGTCGTCACCCTCGGCGTCTACACCGCCAACGAGGCCGCGATCTCGGTCTACCGCCGACTCGGCTACCAGCACGACCGCAGCTTCGTCAGCGGCCCGCTGCAGCCCTGACCTCGCGCTTCATCACCACGGCATCGGCGCCGTCGGCGTAGTAGCGCCGTCGCCGCGCGATCTCGGCGAACCCGTGGCGGTCGTAGAACGCCAGCGCCCCCGCGTTGTCGGCCCGCACCTCGAGCAGCATCCGCGCCGCCCCGACGTGGCACCCGGCCAGCAGCGCCGAGGCCACCCCCCGTCGCCGCAGCGCCGGGGCCACCGCGACCCGCTGCAGGTCGGCGACGTCGCCGACGAGCAGCACCACCACGTAGCCGCACACCGCCCCCGAGTCGTCGACGGCCACCAGCGCCTGCCGGCCCGGACCCGTGAGCTCACCGGCCACCGACGCGGCCGACCACGCGTCGGCACCGAAGACCTCCACCTCCAGCGCGGCGACGGCGTCGACGTCGACGTCGGTCGCCCGGCGTACCCGGGTCACAGCACGCTCTTGCGCGGGGTCGGGGCGGCGACGTCGGGACGCCGCAGGTACAGCGGCTCCGGCGGCAGCACCCGAGCCTTTCCGTGCGCGACCAGGTCGGCGAGCACGCCGGCCGAGGGGTACTCGGGCGGCGTCGCCCCGGGCAGGGCATCGGGGTAGAGCACCGCGCCGCGTCCGACCACGGGGCCGGATGCCTGCAGGTCGTCCGGCCTGGCCACGTGCGGGCCCTCGACCCGGGTCAGCCGGTCGGTGTACCGCGCCCAGTAGACCTCCTTGCGCCGGGCGTCGGTGGCGACCGTGAACGGCCCGGTCACCTTGCAGCCGGCGGCGAGTACGTCGAGCGAGCACACGCCGTACACCGGGACGTCCAGCACCATCGCGAGCGTGCGCGCGGTCACCAGCCCGACCCGCAGCCCGGTGAACGGCCCCGGCCCGACGCCGACCGCCACCGCCGTCAGCTGGTCGCGGGTGGCGCCTGCCTGCTCGAGCACGTTCGCGATGCCCGGCGCGAGCAGCTCCCCGTGCCGCATCGCGTCGACCTCGGCGTGCTCGGCGACGACGCCGGAACCGTCGTGCAGCGCGACGGTGACGGCCGGGGTCGCGGTGTCGAAGGCGAGCAGCAGCACGCGTCCGAGCCTACGGCCGCCGCGGCGCCAGGCCGGTCTCAGGCCACGAGCGAGCGCAGGTCGACGCCGATCCAGCGCAGACCCACCGGGGTGACACGCACGTGCCGCGGGTCATCGCCGGCGTCAACGGCGTCCGCGCCCCGCCGACGGCGGATCACCACCTCGAGGCGGTCCGCGGCCAGCGGCTCGGCCAGCCCCTCGCCCCACTCGACCACGGTCACCGACTCCTCCAGGGCGGTGTCGAGGTCGAGGTCGTCCAGCTCCGCGAACCCGCCCAGCCGGTAGGCGTCGGCGTGCAGCAGCGCCGGCCCGCCGCCGGACCCGCGTCCGCCCTCCGGCGGATGCACCCGCGCGATCACGAACGTCGGCGAGGTGATGTCGCCCCGCACCCCGAGCCCGGCCCCGATCCCCTGCGTCAGCGTGGTCTTGCCCGCCCCGAGGTCTCCTGCCAACAGCACCAGGTCGCCGGCCCGCAGCAGCGCCGACAGCCGCTTGCCGAGCGAGCGCGCGTCGTCGGCGGTGGGTACGTCGAGCTCCACCGGCAGCGGCTTGGCATACGTCAGCAGCTGCCCGTCGCGCGTGGTCTGCACGTAGCCGCGGCGCTCCCAGAACCGTTGTGTGGAAGGCAGCTCCACCCGCGCGCCGAGGCTCACCGTGGGGAAGCCCCGGGAGACGGCCACCTCCTCCGCGCACCCGACCAGAGCCGACGCGACACCGCGGTGCTGGTGGGCGGGGTCGACCGACACCCGCCGTAGCCGCAGCGCGTCGCCGGCCGGCTCGAACAGGAGCGCGCCCGCCGGCGCGCCGTCCACGGTGACCAGCAGCCCGCCGTGCGCGTGCAGCGCCTCGCCCACCGACCGTTCGCTCTCGTGCAACGCGGTCGACGGCGGGTCGAGCGTGGGCCGGGCGCCGAACGCCGCGTGCACCACCGCCACCACGTCGGGGGCAGCCTCGGGCCCGGCCTCCACCACGTGCAGGTCGGTCATCCGGCCTCCCCTTCGCAGCCACGGGTGATGCGGTCCGCCGCGCGGCCGCGGGTCATGCGGTCCCCCGTGCCCGCCGGCGGTCCTTCGTCGAGCGTCGGACCAGCTCCTCGAGCGCGAGGTTGACCGCCTCCGCCCGCTCCAGCATCAGCATGTGTCCCGCACCCTCGAGCTCGGTCGAGTACGCCGAGGGCAGCCGCTTGGCGATCTCGCGTCCGTGCCCCACCGGCGTGAGCTGGTCTTTCGTCCCACTGACGATAAGCAAAGCGACACGGCGGAAGGCGTCGAGCGCGTCGTACTTGTGGTACCGCGCAAACGCCGGCAGGAACGCCGACACCACACCGATGGGTGTGGCGGCCAGCATCTCGTCGGTGAACTCGGCCAGCTCGGGGTCGACCTCGGAACCGAAGGCGTACCGCTGCGTGACCAACGAGATCAGCTCGCTGCCCGCGCGCCGCCCGCTCTCCACGAAGCCCGGCATCCGTGCCAGCACCGCCAGTGCACCCGGGCCGGTCCGGTGCAGCATCCGCCCCGGCATGCGGGGCAGCCCGAACGTGACCCGGTCGAGGTCGCCGGCGCTGGTCGCCAGCAGCCCGACCCCGACGACCCGCTCCCCGAACAGCTCCGGCGCCTGCTCGGCCAGGGCCATCGCGGTCATCCCGCCCATCGAGTGCCCGACCAGCACCACCGGGCCGGTCGGCACCACCTCGTCGAGCACCTGCCGCAGGTCGGCACCGAGCTGGTCGATCGTCGAGCGCTTGTCGTCAGATCGACTCGAACGGCCATGTGAGCGCTGGTCGTAGAACACCAGCCGATAGCGGCCCCGCAGGGCCTGGCGCTGGAAGTGCCAGCAGTGCAGGTTGAGCGCGTAGCCGTGCACGAAGACGATGGTCGGCTGCGCGTCGGAGCCGTCGGCCTCGTCGACCTCGACGTGCAGGCGTACGCCGTCAGGCGTGGTCACCGTCCGCTCGTCGCCGCGCAGGCTGCCCAGCGGCTCGGCGGCGGGCAACCGGCCCTCGCGGCGGCGCGCCGCCCGGCGC
>JALZDI010000232.1:0-289 GCA_030862655.1 Actinomycetota bacterium
GCCCTACGCCTCGGCTAGGCGGCCTCAGCGCCGCGACGGGTCGCCGTGGCAGCGCTTGTACTTGCGCCCCGAGCCGCACGGGCACGGCGCGTTGCGCGGTGTGCCGGCGTACTCGAGCTCGGCGGTGGCCGCCCCCTGTGTGGACACCTCGCGGTCGTCGGGGTCGCCGTCGACGGTGGGTGCGGTGTAGGTCAGCCGCTGCGGCTGTTCGGAGCGCTGCAGACCCTTGGCGCTGATCTGCGGGTGGTGCTCCTCGGCCTGCCCGGCGCCGACCGGTGCGGTGGTCGGG
>JALZDI010000232.1:299-4057 GCA_030862655.1 Actinomycetota bacterium
CGGCGCCCTCCTCCGGTTCCGGCTCCTCCTCGACCTGCACCTCGAGGTTGAACAGGTAGCCGACCGACTCCTCCTTGATGCCGTCCATCATCACCGCGAACAGGTCGAAGCCCTCGCGCTGGTACTCGACCAGGGGGTCGCGCTGGGAGTAGGCACGCAGCCCGATGCCCTCGCGGAGGTAGTCCATCTCGTACAGGTGCTCGCGCCACTTGCGGTCGAGCACGCTCAGCAGCACCCGCCGCTCGAGCTCGCGCATCACCTCGTCGCCGAGCTCGTCCTCGCGCTGCTGGTAGGCCGCGTGCGCATCGGCCCGGATCCGCTCGACGAGCAGCTCGCGGGTCAGGTCGGCGCGGTGGCCTCCGGCCTCCTCGATGACCTGCTCCTGGCTGAACGTGATGGGGTACAGCGTCTTGAGCGCGACCCACAGCTGGTCGAGGTCCCACTCCTCGGCGAACCCCTGGGTGGCCGCGGTGACGTAGGCGCTGACGACGTCGTCGACCATGCCGGACACCTGGTCGCGCAGGTCGGCCCCCTCGAGCACGCTGCGGCGCTCGGCGTAGATGACCTCGCGCTGACGGTTCATCACGTCGTCGTACTTGAGGATGTTCTTGCGGGTCTCGAAGTTCTGCGCCTCCACCTGTGCCTGAGCGGAGGCGATCGCGCCGGTGACCCGCTTGTTCTCGATCGGGACGTCGTCGGGGATCTTCAGCGTGGTGAGCACCCAGTCGACCCAGTCGGACTTGAACAGCCGCATCAGGTCGTCCTCGAGCGAGAGGTAGAACCGGGACTCGCCGGGGTCGCCCTGGCGACCGGACCGTCCGCGCAGCTGGTTGTCGATGCGGCGCGACTCGTGTCGCTCCGTCGCGACGACGTAGAGACCGCCGAGCTCGATCACATCGTCGTGCGCGCCCTTGACCTCGGCCTGGAACTTCTCCAGCGTCGCGGGCCAGGCGGCTTCGTACTCCTCCGGTGACTCGACGGGATCGAGGCCGCGGGCGCGCAGGTCCTTCTCGGCGAGGAACTCGGGGTTGCCGCCGAGCATGATGTCGGTGCCGCGGCCGGCCATGTTGGTGGCCACCGTGACCGCGCCGCGGCGGCCGGCCATCGCGACGACGTCGGCCTCGCTGGCGTGCTGCTTGGCGTTGAGCACGGTGTGCGGGATGCCGCGACGCTTGAGCAGCTCGGACATGTGCTCGCTCTTGGACACGCTGACGGTGCCGATCAGGACCGGCTGGCCCTTCTTGTGGCGCTCCTCGATGTCCTCGATCACCGCGTTGAACTTCGAGTCGAGGGTGCGGTAGACGAGGTCGCCCTGGTCGGCGCGGATCATCGGCTTGTTGGTGGGGATCGGGACGACGCCGAGCTTGTAGATCTTGTCGAACTCGCTGGCCTCGGTCATCGCCGTACCGGTCATCCCGCCGAGCTTGTCGTAGAGGCGGAAGTAGTTCTGCAGGGTGATGGTGGCGAGGGTCTGGTACTCCTCGCGGATCTGCACACTCTCCTTGGCCTCGATCGCCTGGTGCAGGCCCTCGTTGTAGCGACGGCCGTGCAGCATGCGGCCGGTGTGCTCGTCGACGATGAGCACCTCGCCATCGAGCACGACGTAGTCGCGGTCGCGCTTGAAGAGCTCTTTGGCCTTCAGCCCGTTGTTGAGGAAGCTGATCAGTGGGGTGTTGACCGAGTCGTAGAGGTTGTCGATGCCGAGGTGGTCCTCGACCTTGGTGATGCCCGGCTCGAGCACCGAGACCGTGCGCTTCTTCTCGTCGACCTCGTAGTCGGTGTCCTTGGTGAGCTTCTGCACCAGCGTCGCGAACTGGTCGTACCACTCCACTGCCTCGTCGGAGGGGCCGGAGATGATCAGCGGCGTGCGCGCCTCGTCGATGAGGATGGAGTCGACCTCGTCGACGATCGCGTAGTGGTGGCCCCGCTGGACGCACTCCTCCAGCGAGGTGGCCATGTTGTCACGCAGGTAGTCGAAGCCGAACTCGTTGTTGGTGCCGTAGGTGATGTCCATGCCGTACGCCGCGCGCCGCTCGGCAGGCGACATGTGCGACAGGATCGCCCCGACCTCGAGGCCGAGGAAGTGGTGCACGCGGCCCATCCACTCGGCGTCGCGCTTGGCCAGGTAGTCGTTGACCGTGACCACGTGCACGCCCTTGCCGGTGAGCGCGTTGAGGTAGACCGGCAGCGTCGACACCAGGGTCTTGCCCTCGCCGGTCTTCATCTCGGCGATGTTGCCCAGGTGCAGCGCCGCACCGCCCATGATCTGCACGTCGAAATGCCGCTGCCCCAGCGTGCGCTTGGCGGCCTCGCGCACCGCGGCGAACGCCTCCGGCATCAGGTCGTCGAGCGGCTCGCCGTTGTCCAGCCGCTGCTTGAAGTCGGCCGTCTCGCCCCGCAGCTGGTCGTCGCTCATCGCGACGAAGTCGTCCTCGATGGCGTTGACCTGCTTGGCGACGCCCTCGAGCTGGCGCAGGATCTTGCCCTCGCCGATCCGGAGGATCTTGTCCAAAAAGGCTGGCACGCACTGACTCCTAGCTCATGAGTTTGCCGCCGCCGGACAGCAGCGGGCGGGGGACTACTGCGACCCATCCGACATCGTAGGCGAGGAGCCGGGGGAACCGAGAGGCTCGCAGACAGCCGGGCGCCGGCGGGCGGCTCGCCAGTCGGTGGAAACCGAGCGATGTGGCGACTCGGGCGTGGCCCGGGGCGTGTTCACAGGCACGGGTTTCGGCGGTGGCGGGGTGTCGGCGGGCTCCGACAATCGAACACATGTTCGAGATAGAGCCGTTCTCGCAGCTGCCGGGGCCCGGGCTGGCCGCGGAGCTGGCCGCTGCCGACCCGCACCACCTCGACGACGACACGCTGGCCGCCCACTTGCAGGCCGCCAAGCGGCTGGAGGCGTGGTCGGTCTCGCTGCTGGGCGCGTGGGATCTGCGCGTTCGCCGCCGGCCACCAGGTGGCCGACCCCGAGGCCCCCGGGCCCGGCGACGAACCCGGCGACAGCGGTGACGCCGACGACGGCGGTGACCGCGATTGAACCGCCCCGGGTTCAGTGGAGGGTCGGTTGCGCCATCTGAAGGCGAGCCGATGGAGGGCCGGGCCCCGGCCTGGGCGAGCCGCTCGGTGTAGCGGATCGAGGTGTACTGGCTGCCGGCGTCGGAGTGGTGCACCAGCCCGTGCAGGGCTCGACCTGCGCGTTCTCGCTGCCCGATACCCATCTCCAGTGCGTCCAGCACCAGGTCGGTCTTCATCGACGTGGACGCCCGCCAGCCGGTGATCATCCGGGAGAACACGTCGATGCAGAAGGCGACGTAGCCGAAGCCGGCCCAGGTGGGCACGTAGGTGAAGTCGACCACCCGCAGCTGGTTGGGACGATCGGCGCTGAACCGGCGCTCGACCAGGTCCTCGGCCCGCGGTGCCGCCGGGTCGGGGCGGGTGGTCTGCTTCTGCGCTCCACGTACCACCCCGTGCAGGCCGTGCTGGCGCATCAGCCGTTCCACCGTGCAGCGGGCCACCGTGATGCCTCGCGGTTGAGTTGACGCCACACCTCGCGCCCCCATAGACACCGTAGTTGTCCGCCAGACGCCGCCGCCCATCGGTCGACAGACCAGGCCGATCACCGGCATCGATCTGCGCCTGCTCCACCCGGCCACGCAACGTGTCACGGTTGATACCCAGCCGCTGTCCCACCCGGCTGCAGGCGCCGGTGACGCTGAGCCGGAGCTCCTCGTCACCGACAAGATCCTGCACCAGCC
>JALZDI010000039.1 GCA_030862655.1 Actinomycetota bacterium
GCGCGGCTGCGGCGTGCGCGAGGTCGCGTAGATCTTCGTTGCGCCGCGGGCGAGGAGCTCGTCGACGAGTGCACGGCCGAAGCCGCGGTGGCCGCCGGTGACGAGGGCGACGGCGCCCGCGATCGGTGTGCCCTGGGGTGGGGTTGTCATGGTCAGCGTCTGCCTTCTGTGTTGTCGGTCGCGCCGCTCAGGCGCCGATGACGGCGAGGGAGGAGGTGGCATGGCCGACCAGCTCGCCGGCCGGGTTGCGGGCGTGCGCCTCGGCGAACCCGACACGTCGGCCGACGTGCAGCACTCGCCCGTGCACCTCGATGTCGCCGCTGCCGACCCTGAGCGCCTTGAGGTAGCTCACCTTGATCTCGATCGAGGAGTAGCCCACCCCGGCGGGAAGCTTCGTGTGGACGGCGGCTCCGGCGGCGAAGTCCAGCAGCGTGCACAGCAGCCCCCCCTGGACCATCCCGATCGGGTTGTACGCGGACTCGTCCGGCGTCCACGCAAAGCGCGCCTGCCCGTCGCCGACCAGCACCAGCCGGGCCCCGACGAGCTCGGCCATCGGCGGGGCCGGGAGCCGGCCGTCTCTGATCGCTTCCAGCAACTGCCGGCCGGACAGCTCGCCCGAGGCCGCGGTGAGCGTGGCCGGGGAGTACCAGGTGACCTTGCGTGTCCGCGGTGTGCCCCACTCGGTTTCCGCGGGGGCAGATGACGTATCCGATGCCACTTCCTGCTCCGATGCGCTACTGGGCTGTGGCCGACGTTTCGGCGGCGACTGCCGACATGGGCGTGGCGTCGACCATGGGCGCACGGCCTCGGGACAGCAGCGCCAGCGCGACCACACCGGCGGCGAGTGCGATGGCGGCGATGACGATCAAGGCGTCACGGTGGGCGTGCACGCCGTCGCCCGGGGTGTGCGGTGTGCCGAGGACGGCGATGAGCACGGCCACGCCGATGGCCAGTCCGATCTGGCGCAGCATGTTGACCACGGCTGAGCCGGTGGCGAAGGAGTGCGCGGGCAGCGACGCCGAGCCGGTGGCCATGAGGGTCGGCAGTGCGAGGCCGGTGCCGACCCCGGTCAGCAGCATCCCGCCGAGGAACCCGTCGACGTAATCAGGCTGCACGCCCGCGGCGAGGGCCCACCAGGCCGTACCGGCGGAGAAGATGGCGCAGCCCGCCGCGATGACGGGCCCGGCGCCGTACCGCGAGACCAGGCGGCCGGCCACTGTGGCGAAGAGCGGGACCATGAGCGGGCCGGGTGCGATCGCCAGGCCGGTGCGCAGCGCCGACCAGCCCCACACGTCCTGCATCCACAGCACGCGCGAGAGCAGCATGGCGCCGAACGCCACCGAGAACACCAGCGCGACCGTGGACGCGCCGGTGAACGCGCGCAACGCGAACAGCCGGCGGTCGATGAGTGGGTTGCGGTGGTGGACCGTGTGGGCCACGAACAGCGCCACACCGACCGCTGCGCCGGCCAGCACCCCGACCGTCGTCGGCCCGTGCCAGCCCCACTCCCCGCCCTTCACCAGTCCGAGAGTCAGCAGGGCCACACCCGCGGTCATCAGCAGGGCGCCGAGACCATCTGGCGCGGGCACTCGCTGGCCGGGAACGTGCGGCAGCCACCGCCGGCCCGCGATCAGCGCGGCAACGCCGATGGGCACGTTGACGAAGAACACCCAGCGCCAGTCCGCCGCCACGAGCAGCCCACCCAGGACCGGGCCTAGTGCGGCTGCGAGTCCCCCGACCGCTGCCCAGGTGCGCACCGCGCCGTGCCGGCGCTCGGCCGGCGTGCTGGCGAGCACCAGTCCCAGCGACGTCGGCGTCAGCAGCGCGGCGCCCGCGGCCTGCAGGACGCGGAAGGCGACGAGCATGGCCACGCTCGTGGCGGCGCCGCAGGCGGCGGAGGCCACCACGAAGATCGCGACGCCCAGCAGGAAGCCGTGCTCGCGCGGGAAGCGATCGGCCAGCCGGCCGAACAGCACGAGCAGCGCCGCATAGACGATCGCGTAGGCGTTGAGCACCCACGACAGGTTCGCGAGGCTGTCGTGCTCGTCGAAGTCGGCGGCGATCTGCGGCAGCGCCACGTTGACGATGAACAGATCAAGGTTCGCCAGCACCACACCCGCGCACGCAATCACGAGCACGCCGACCTGACGGGGTTGCGCAGTCATGGCGGGAACACTAAAGGGTCTGGTTTAAAGAAACAACTACTTGTTACAGATTAACAACCCACCTACGCTGGCGGCGTGGCCAACAAGAGCTACCAGCAGTACTGCGGGATCGCCGCCGCCCTCGACCGCGTCGGTGACCGCTGGACCTTGCTGATCCTGCGCGAGCTCTCGTTCGGCGAGCAGCGGTTCACCGATCTGCGCGCGGCACTGCCCGGGATCGCGTCCAACCTGCTCACCGACCGGCTGCGCGACCTCGAACACGCGGGTCTGGTCGAGCAGCGCGACCTTCCCCCGCCCGCGGCGCGCACGGTCTACGCACTCACCCGCGACGGCACCCGCATCAGACCGGTGCTCAAGGCGCTCGCGCAGTTCGGCCTGCCGTTCCTCGGCGACCCCCTCGAGGGTCAGGTGCCACCCAAGATGGCGGTACACGGCACGCTCGGCGCGCTGTTCGACCCTGCTGGAGCTGCCGGTCACGACCTGCTCCTGCGGTTCGACCTCGACGGCGAGGAGCTCTGGCTCCAGGTACGCGCCGGCAAGCTCGTCCGCGCGGATCAGGACGCCACGCCGGACCTGACCTTCACCGGCAGCGCTGCCGCACTCATCCAGGTCTGCCGCGGAACCACCCCCCTCGCAGACACCGCGCCCCGGCTCCGGGTGGACGGCACCCGAACGGCCCGAAAGATCTTTGCCCAGATGTTCCCCGCGTCCGCTCCGGCTTCGGCTGGCGCAGCCACCGGTCGTTGAGCCACCGACCTCATGAGCCAGAGGTCGAGCCTGTCGAGACTCTGACGGACCGTTGCATCGCCCGGACGTTTCGACACAGGCGCAGACGTCGTCCGGTGGAGGAGGGCGCGCTCAACGACGCATGCCGACGGCGTCGTCGGGGCCGGTGCCGGTCTCCGGCGCGGACGTCTGCGGCAGTACTTCCTCAAGCCGGTTCTCAGAGCGTCCTCAGCAGAAGGCGCGGTTCAAGACCACGGGACCCTTCCGGCTCGGCGGCACCGCGCCTCAGCACCGCGGGTCGTCGAGCAGCATTGCGGCAAGGGCTACCCGGTGCTCCTTCGACGAGCCCATTGGAGCGGAACGCAGGAGAAGCCCACTCGAAGAAGAGCTGCAGGTCATGCGCCCGTGTGCAACCGATCGCCACGTGCACGCCGAGGCGGGCCCAAGGCCGTCGCCGGGAAGGCTAGGTGCGGGGTTCGGCAAACCCGATCGTCACCAGGCGACGGGAGACGCGTGATCAGTCGGCAATCTCGCGGACCAGCTCAATGGCTCGGCCCAGGGTGGCGAGTCGGGCGTCGAGCGTGTCACCGGCCGGGTACATCCGGACCGTGTCGACCCCCGCGTCCTTCCACACCTTCAGTCGCTCGCGGACCATCGACTCGGTGCCGATGAGCGTGGTGGCGAGGACCATCTCGTCGGTCACCAGCGCGGCGGCGTCGTCGCGATCGCCCGCCTGCCAGCGCTCCCGGACCTCGGCCGCGGTTTCGGCCCAGCCTTGCCGGCTGTAGGCCTGGTTGTAGAAGTTCGTGGAGCCCGAGCCCATCCCGCCGAGGCTGAAGGCCAGCTCCTTCTTGCGGCTGGCGACGGTGGCCTGCAGGGCCTCCTCGTCGAGGGCGAAGTTCACCTCGGCACCCTGGCAGATGTCCAGATGGGCGCGGGCGCGGCCGGACTTGGCGAGCCCGGCGTCGAGGTGGGAGAAGTACGCCTCGGCGGCACCTTCGGGCACGAAGCTCGTGCCCAGCCAGCCGTCGGCGATCTCGCCGGTCAGCGTAAGCATCTTCGGCGACAGTGTGGCCAGGTAGATCGGGATCGGGTGCTCGGCTCGCGCGGAAAGGCGCATCGGCTTGCCATCTCCGTCCGGGAGCGGGATCTGGTAGCTGCTGCCGGAGTAGGAGATCTTCTCTCCGGTGAACGCGCCGCGGACGATCTCGACGGTCTCCCTCATGCGGGTCAGCGGGCGTGCGTGCGAGATGCCGTGCAGACCCTCGATCACCTGGGGACCTGAGGCGCCGAGGCCGAGCAGGAACCGGCCCTGTGACAGGTTCGACAGCGTGATTGCCGCTTGGGCGACCGCCACGGGGGTGCGGGTGCCGATCTGCATGATGCCGGAGCCGAGCTGCATCCGCTCGGTCCGCGCCGCGTAGTAGCCGAGCGCTGAAGGTGCGTCGGAACCCCAGGCCTCGGCGACGAGGCACAGGTCGAGGCCGAGCTTCTCGGCCTCGACGACGAAGTCCGACTGGCTCGCCCAGCTGTCCCCGCCCGAGGCTTCGACGGTCGTTGCGGTACGCATCACTCTCCCGCCTCGAGCCGCAGCTTGATGCCCGCGAGCGTCTGGGCCATGTTGCGTTCGAACTCCCGGAGCCGTACGAAGACGATCTTCTGCTCCTTCTCCGGCATGCGGTCGATGGCGAACGACAAGCCGGAGCGAGCCGGACCCAGCTGCATCCACTCGAACAGCTGGGTAGCGCCGTCCTTCGGCTCGAGCCGGAACCGCCAGACCGCTGTCGGGTGATCCGGGTCCTCCACCGCCCAGGCGAACACCCGGCCGGGCTCGTACTCGACGACGTACGACGTCGTCTGCCACTCCCCCAGCGACTCGTGCTTGCTGCGACCGACGAACCTGTGGCCGACGGCTGGTTCGGTGACCCCGTCGAGCCACTCGACCGAC
The DNA here is from genome assembly GCA_030862655.1 of Actinomycetota bacterium. The sequence goes on from JALZDI010000039.1 coordinate 4,840, forward strand.
TGGAGCTCTGGGCTCAAGGTTGGCATCAGCTCGATATCGGAGACCAACGCCCACACCTTCTCCGGTGGAGCGTCGATCCAGGTTTCCACCTCGACCGTGGGTGTGTCCGCGTAACGCGCGCCCGTCCACTCCATCGCCAAAGACCTCCTCGCCGACACCCTCTCCGGGCGCTTTTACCGGGTTGACCTGTAGAGTTGCGTATTAGAACCCACTCTGTCAAGGCCGGAGTCCTCGACGGCTTCCACCGTGTGCGGCCCCACCCCGATACGGAGCGCGACGCCGAGGTCGGCGGGGGTGTCCACGTCACATCGGGCATGTTGCTCGTGGGCGGCGACCGGCTCGGCACCGTTGGCAACGTGCCGGTTGAAGGACGCGTCTCCGAACCGAGGCCGCGCGAGGCGGCCGGGCGCGGTGGTCAACAGGGTGGTTCCCGTCCCTCTGCGGTCAGCGACCACGGCGGTGTCGTGCCGGGCTGCGGTGACCAGGACCCGCTGGAGCGCGCGGGAGGTCAGGCAGGGCAGGTCCGCCACCAGCAGCGCTGTCCAGGTATGGCCGGCGCTGCCGTTGTCCATGCCGTGCAGGAAGGCGCCGTTCAGGCCCAGACCGGGGTCGGGCAGAACGAGGGCGCCAAGAGCACACGCCGACTGTGAGAGCAACGGGTCGTCGCTGACCAGAACCACCTCGGTCACGCTGGGTGCACCGGCGGCGGCCTCGAGCACGTCTTGGGTCATCGCCAGGGCCAGGGCTTGACGCACCCCCTCACCCAATGGCCGGAGTCGGCTCTTGGCGACAGAAAGGGGCCGTGCGCAGACCACCGCCCGCCACTGAGGACTGCTCACGTCAGGCTGTGGGGAGATCGTGCGCATGCGGGGCTGTGACAGCTACCGGCGCTGGGGGATCCGTGGCGGGAAGATCGTAGGTCGTCGTACGTTGGCGGACCGGCCGGCCGATACCGGCCGCGATCTCGGCGAGCTCCCCGACGGTCTTGGCCGAGCCGTGCTCCGAGCCGGCCATCCGCGAGATGGTCTCCTCCATGAGCGTGCCGCCGAGGTCGTTGGCGCCGGAGGTCAGCATGGTGCTGGTGCCGTCGACGCCGAGCTTGACCCAGGAGGTCTGGATGTTGCGGATCCGGCCGTGCAGCATGATCCGGGCCATGGCGTGGACCGCCCGGTTGTCGCGCATGGTGGGGCCGGGGCGGGCGACGCCGGCAAGGTAGATCGGCGAGGAGGTGTGCACGAACGGCAGCGGCACGAACTCGGTGAACCCGCCGGTCTCGTCCTGGATCCGGCCGATCACCCTCAGGTGGCTGACCCAGTGACGGGGGTTGTCGACGTGGCCGTACATCATCGTCGAGCTCGACCGCAGGCCCAGCTTGTGCGCGGTGCTGACCACCTCGATCCAGGTGGCGGTCGGGAGCTTGCCCTTGGTCAGGATCCAGCGCACCTCGTCGTCGAGGATCTCCGCGGCTGTGCCGGGGATGGAGTCGAGCCCGGTCTCGCGGGCCTGGATCAGGAAGTCCGCGAAGGACAGGCCGGTGCGCGAGGCGCCGTTGACGATCTCCATCGGCGAGAACGCGTGCACGTGCATGCCGGGCACCCGCTGCTTGACCGCACGCACCAGGTCGAAGTACGCCGTTCCCGGCAGCTCCGGGTCGATGCCGCCCTGCATGCACACCTCGGTCGCGCCCAGCTCCCACGCCTGCTGCGCGCGTTCGCCCACCTCCTCGAGCGAGAGCGAGTAGGCGTCGGCGTCGGAGCGCCGTTGGGCGAACGCACAGAACCTGCACCCGACGTAGCAGACGTTGGTGAAGTTGATGTTGCGGTTGACCACGTAGGTGACGCCGTCGCCGACGGTGTCACGCCGCAGCTGGTCGGCCAGGCGGCACACCTGGTCGAGCAGCTCGCCGTCGGCGGTCATCAGCGTCAGTGCCTGCTCGTCGGTCAGTCCGGCGGGGTCCCGCTCGGCGGCGGCCAGTGCGGCCCGGCCCTCGCTGGGCAGCCGCGGCGATGCGCCGCGCCCGGCCTGTCGACCGGCCACCTGCTCGCGCAGCGAGTCCCAGTCGCCGTACACCGTGTCGAAGTCGGCCCGTCGGTCGTGGGTGCGGCCGGTGGTGTCGATGCCGGTGTGCAGGTCGGTACGGCCGCGGTCCTGCAGTGCCGGATCCGGCTCCTGCCACGGCAGGCCGGTCGGTCGGACGCCTTGACGAGCAAGGCCGTCCTCCCCAGCCAGCGCGGCGACGTGCGGCACCACCCGGGGGTCCAGCCACGCCTCGCCGCGGCGCAGGGAACCGGTGACGTACTCCGGGTGCACGGTCAGTCGCGCCCGCAGCTCGAAGCCGGCGTCGAGGGTGAGCGTCCGTAGCCGGTCCAGGGACGGCCACGGCCGCTCGGGGTTCACGTGGTCGGGAGTCAGCGGCGACACGCCGCCCCAGTCGTCCACGCCGGCGTCGAGCAGTGCGCGGCACTCGGCCAGGTCGACCAGGTTCGGCGGTGCCTGGACCCGGGCCTTGGGGCCGAGCACGATCCGGGTGACCGCGATCGCGGCGCGGTACTCGTCCAGGCCCAGGTCGTGGGCGTGCCGCATGGCGGTGTCCGGCTTGGCGCGGAAGTTCTGCACGATGATCTCCTGGAGACCGCCGTAGGCCCGGGCCACCCGCCGGAGCGCGAACAGGGTCGCGGCTCTCTCCTCGAGGCTCTCGCCGATGCCGACCAGCAGGCCCGAGGTGAACGGGACCGACAACCGGCCGGCGTCCTCCAGCACCCGCAGCCGTACGGCCGGGTCCTTGTCGGGTGAGCCGAAATGGGCCAGCCCCTTGGTCTCGAACAGCCGGCGCGAGGTGGTCTCCAGCATCATCCCCATCGACGGGGCGACCGGCCTGAGCCGGGTCAGCTCCGCCCACGACATCACCCCGGGGTTCAGGTGCGGCAACAACCCGGTCTCCTCCAGCACCCGCACCGCCATCGCCCGCACGTAGGCCAGCGTGGAGTCATAGCCCTGCTCGTTCAGCCACGCCCGCGCCTGCGGCCAGCGTTCCTCCGGCCGGTCGCCCAGCGTGAACAGCGCCTCCAGGCAGCCCGACGCCGCGCCGGCGCGGGCGACGGCGAGGATCTCCTCGGGCGACAGGTACGGCGCGGAGCCGGACCGCTCCAGGTGGCCGGGGGTGGTCACGAAAGTGCAGTAGTGGCACCGGTCGCGGCACAGGCGGGTGAGGGGGATGAAGACCTTGGGGCTGTAGGTCACCACTCCCGGCCGCCCGGCGGCCATGAGCCCGGCGTCGCGTACGCGGGCGGCGGCTGCGCACAAGCGGTCGAGTGCCTCTCCCCGCGAGGCCAGCAGCGAGGTCGCCTCGGCGACGTCGAGCACGGCGCCCCGCTCGACGCGGACCAGCGCGCGACGCAGCTGGGCCGGCGTCACCGCGGTGGTTCCCGTCGGGCTAGACACCGGCCAGCTCAGCAGCCTCGGCGAGTGTTCTGAGCGTGGCCAGCCGTTCCTCCAGCGCCGGTCCGGAACCACCCGGTGCGGAGCCGCCGGGCGAGGCGATGAGGGTGGTCACTCCGGCCTCGGCGTAGAACTTGAGCCGGTCGGCGACGCGTTCCCGGGTGCCGATCAGCGTGGTTGCGTCGATCAGGTCGTGCGGCACCGCGGCGAGTGCGCCGGACGTGTCGCCGGCAAGGTACCTCTGCTGGATCTCCGCGGCCGCGTGTTCATAGCCCATGCGGCAGGCGAGCTGGTTGTAGAAGTTCTGCGACCGGCTGCCCATGCCGCCGACGTACAGCGCCGTGTAGGCACGCTGGGCGTCCGCCGCGGCCCGAAGGTCCGCCTCGCTGTCGCTGCCGGTGAAGGTGACCGGCACGGTCGGGGCCACGTCGAAGTCCTCGAGGCTGCCGCCGCGTCCTTCCCGAAGCGGCGCGAGTGAGACCTCGGCGTGCTCGGGCGAGAAGAAGATGCCCAACCAGCCGTCGGCAATCCGGCCGGTCTGCTCGAGGTTCTTCGGACCGATGGCGGCGATGTAGATCGGCAGCGGGTCACGGACCGGGCCGATGGTGAGCTTGAGCGCCTTCCCGGGGCCGTCCGGCAGCGGGAGGGTCCAGTGCTCGCCGGTGTATGCCAGCCTTTCGCGCGCCAGCGCCGCACGGACGATCCCGACGAACTCCCGGGTGCGGGCGAGCGGCTTGTCGAACCGCACGCCGTACCAGCCCTCGGAGACCTGGGGACCGGAAACACCCAGACCAAGCCGGAAGCGCCCTCCTGACAGCATGTCGAGGGTGGCCGCAGTCATCGCGGTCATCGCGGGTGTGCGTGCCGGTATCTGGAAGATCGCGGAGCCGATGTCGATCCGCTTTGTCTTGGCCGCCACGTAGGCCAGAACCGTCGCCGCGTCAGAGCCGTAGACCTCAGCGGCCCAGCAGGAGGAGTAGCCGAGCCGGTCGGCCTCCTGGGCGACGGCAAACCCGTCGCTGGTGTTGCCGAGGCCGAAGTAGCCGAGGTTGATGCCGAGCTTCATGGTGCTTCCTTAGGGTGAGGCGTCAGTGGGCGGCGAGCACGTGGTCGGCGAGGGCGTCGAGCTGGGTGTCCGACGAGCCGAGCAGGGAACGCCGGGCTCGCGCCCGTTTGAGGTAGACGTGTGAGGGGTGCTCCCAGGTGAACCCGATTCCGCCGTGCACCTGCAGCGCGTCACCGGTCGCGGCGTCCGCGGCGTCGCTCGCCGCGGCCAGGGCTGTCTGCGCGGCAGTCCCGGCGTCTGGTCGCTCGTCGTCAATCGCTGCTGCGGCCCACTCGACCAGGAGGCGAGCGGCGTCCAGCTGAACATGCCGGTCCGCCAGCAGGTGCTTGATCGCCTGGAACGACCCGATCGGCCGGCCGAACTGGTGTCGCTGCCCGGCGTACTCGACCGCACCGTCCAGGGCCCGTTGGCCCGTGCCGATCAGCTCCGCGGCCAGTACCGTC
>JALZDI010000233.1 GCA_030862655.1 Actinomycetota bacterium
GGCCCGCTGGTACACCAGCGCCATCGGCGGGCCGCCGATCGACGCCGTGGTGGCGCCGACCGCGGAGAAGAACCCGGCGCCGGTCAGCGTGCTCCGGTTCACCGGCAGCACGAACGCGTGCAGGCTCAGCGCCACCGCGAGCAGCGTCATCAGCCCGATGCCGATCGCGAGCTGGTCGGGCGGCAGCGCGGCCACGATGAGCACCCCCGGCACCGTGCCGAGCACCCGGCCGAGGAACACCCAACCGACCCGGTCGTCGACGTGCCGGTGCTCGCTGACCAGCGACATCAGCGGCAGCCCGAAGCCGGCCACCAGCAGGCTGCCGGGCATCAGCGACGGGTCGAGCAGGGTGACGATCGGCGCGGACACCAGCCCGACGCCCATGCCGATGGTGCCCTGGATGACCGCACCGACCAGTACGGCGACGCCCGCGAGCATCACCACCTGCAGGTCGATCAACGCGGTTTCAGCAGTGTCATGAGCGGCGTCACGGGAGCAGGCCGCGCAGGACGTACGGCATGATCCCGCCGTTGCGGTAGTAGCCGGCCTCGCCCGGGGTGTCGATGCGCACCACCGCGTCGAACTCCACGTCACCGGCACGCACCTTGACCGTCCGCGGCGTGGACCCGTCGTTGAGTGCGGTCACGCCGACGACGTCGAAGGACTCCTCACCGGTCAGCCCCAGCGAGTCGGCGTTCTCGCCCTCGGGGAACTGCAGCGGCAGCACGCCCATGCCGATCAGGTTGGAGCGGTGGATGCGCTCGTAGGACTCCGCGATCACCGCACGTACGCCGAGCAGCGCCGTGCCCTTGGCCGCCCAGTCGCGCGACGACCCCGAGCCGTACTCCTTGCCGGCGAGGATCACCAGCGGCACGCCCTGCTCGGCGTAGGACTGCGACGCCTCGTAGATCGTGGTGACCGGTGTGTCCTCGACGGACAGGTCGCGGGTGAAGCCGCCCTCGGTTCCCGGCGCGAGCTGGTTGCGCAGCCGGATGTTGGCGAAGGTGCCGCGGATCATCACCTCGTGGTTGCCCCGGCGCGACCCGTAGGAGTTGAAGTCGCGCTGCTGCACGCCATGCTCGGCGAGGTAGGCGCCGGCCGGGCTGTCCTTCTTGATCGCGCCCGCCGGTGAGATGTGGTCGGTGGTCACCGAGTCGCCCAGCTTGGCGAGCACCCGCGCACCGGTGATGTCCTCGACCGGCGCGGGCTCGCGCTGCATGCCGTCGAAGTACGGCGGCTTGCGCACGTAGGTGGAGTCGTCGGCCCACTCGAACGTCGCGCCCTCCGGCGTCGGCAGCTGCCGCCACCGCTCGTCGCCGGCGAACACGTCGGCGTAGTCGGAGGTGAACATCTCCGAGGCGATCGCGCTCTCGACGACCTGCTCGATCTCCGCCGCCGAGGGCCAGATGTCACGCAGGAACACGTCGTTGCCCTCGGTGTCCTGCCCGAGCGGCTCGGTGTAGAGGTCGACGTCCATCGACCCCGCCAGCGCGTAGGCCACCACCAGCGGCGGTGAGGCCAGGTAGTTCATCTTCACGTCGGGGTTGATGCGCCCCTCGAAGTTGCGGTTGCCCGAGAGCACCGACACCACCGAGAGGTCGTGCTCGTTGACCGCCCGGCTGACCTCGGGGATCAGCGGCCCGGAGTTGCCGATGCAGGTGGTGCAGCCGTAGCCGACCAGGTTGAAGCCGAGCTTGTCGAGGTAAGGCGTGAGGCCGGCGCGCTCGTAGTAGTCCATGACCACCTTCGAGCCCGGGGCCAGCGACGTCTTCACCCACGGCTTGCGGGTCAGGCCGCGCTCGACGGCGTTCTTGGCCAGCAGGGCCGCGCCGATCATCACCGACGGGTTGGAGGTGTTGGTGCACGACGTGATGGCGGCGATCGCGACAGCCCCGTGGTCGAGCTCGAACTTGGAGCCGTCGCCGAGCTCGACCATCACCGGCTTGCTCGGCCGGCCGCCGTCCTTCGGCGCCGCCGACAGGTGGTCGGTGGGCGCCGCGGACCCGTTGGACCCGTGGTAGGCCGGGGAGTCCGACGCCGGGAACGACTCGGCGTCGGCCTCGTCGTACCCCTGCTCGGGCGCAGAGTCGACATCGTCGGTGCTCACATAGTCGGACAGCGCCCCTCGGAACGCGGGCCTGGCGTCGGACAGCGACACCCGGTCCTGCGGCCGCTTCGGGCCGGCGATCGAGGGCACCACCGTGGACAGGTCGAGCTCGAGCCGCTCGGAGTAGCGCGGCTCGGCCCGCGGGTCATGCCACAGCCCCTGCTCCTTCGCGTAGGCCTCGACCAGCGCGATCTGCTCCTCGCTGCGGCCGGTCAGCCGCAGGTAGCGGGTGGTCTCCTCGTCGACCGGGAAGACCGCGATCGTGGAGCCGTACTCGGGGCTCATGTTGCCGATCGTGGCCCGGTTGGCCAGCGGTACGGCGGAGACGCCCGGCCCGTAGAACTCGACGAACTTGCCGACCACGCCGTGCTTGCGCAGCATCTCGGTGATCGTCAGCACCAGGTCGGTCGCGGTGGCGCCCTCGGGCAGCTCCCCGGAGAGCTTGAAGCCCACCACGCGCGGGATCAGCATCGACACGGGCTGGCCGAGCATCGCGGCCTCGGCCTCGATGCCCCCGACACCCCAGCCCACGACGCCGAGGCCGTTGACCATCGTGGTGTGCGAGTCGGTGCCCACGCAGGTGTCCGGGTAGGCCAGCGTCCTGCCGTTCTCGCCGTCGCGGGTGAAGGTGACGCGCGCGAGGTGCTCGATGTTGACCTGGTGCACGATACCGGTGCCCGGCGGCACCACCTTGAAGTCGTCGAAGGCGCCCTGGCCCCAGCGCAGGAACTGGTAGCGCTCGCGGTTGCGCTCATACTCGATCTCGACGTTGCGCTCGAAGGCCTCCGGCGTGCCGAAGACGTCGGCGATCACCGAGTGGTCGATGACCAGCTCGGCCGGCGCGAGAGGGTTGATCTTGGTGGCGTCGCCCCCGAGGTCCTCCATCGCCTCGCGCATCGTGGCCAGGTCGACCACGGCGGGCACCCCGGTGAAGTCCTGCATGATCACGCGCGCCGGCGTGTACTGGATCTCCTTGCTGGGCTCCGCGTCGGCGTCCCAGCCGGCCAGCGCGCGGACGTCGTCGGCGGTGATGTTCTCGCCGTCCTCGGTGCGCAGCAGGTTCTCCAGCAGCACCTTGAGGCTGTACGGCAGGCCGGCGACGTCGAGCCCCTCGCGCGCCACCGCGTCGAGCCGGTAGATCTCGTAGCACTGACCGCCGACCTCGAGGTCGGACCTGGCACCGAAACTGTCGACGCTGCTCATCGAACGATCTCCTCCGCGCGCTCGCTGCTCTTCCCGGCTCATCCTGCCGGGGGCGCTGCAGTCCTCCCGAGGGGGGTCCGAGCCCGCGGCCAAGATGTCTTGACATCAAGATACATGAGGTCGAGGGTTCCGCGCACGTCAGCGCAGGCGGGTGGCGTAGCGGTGCGCGAGGGCCAGGTCTCGCCGCCGCCGCTCCCAGGTGAGCCCGAGCACCAGCAGGGCGACACCCGCGGTCCCGAACAGGATCCAGCGCGGCAGCCCGGCTGCGTACGGGGCGATGTTGACCAGCGCGATGAGGCCGACCGCCACGCCCCCGACCAGCAGTGGCGCGCCCCACTGCATCCGCGTCGCGACCAGCACCAGGGCCACCCCGACCAGACCCACCAGCAGCGCCCGCAGCGAGGTGGGCGCGTCCAGGGACACCACCAGCGACGGTCCGGCGCCCAGGCTCAGCGGCGCCGACAGGGCTCGCCAGGACGTCACCTCGGGGGTGCGCCGCATTCGCACCAGGCCGGCCACCAGCAGGGCCAGCGAACCGGGCAGCGTGTACGCCTCGACGGTGTCGACCCCGACCGCCTCGAGCCGCACCCACGACGCCCCCACCAGCAGCGCGCTGCCGAGCCAGCCGACCCGACGGCGGTCCGCGGAGACCAGCGACACTGCGATGGCGCTGCAGCCCAGAATCGTCAATCCGACGGTAAGCGGCAGCGAGGCGCCGAGC
>JALZDI010000234.1 GCA_030862655.1 Actinomycetota bacterium
GCGCGCACCCTCATGGACATCCCCTTCGCATGCAGTCGGTTCGCTGAACGTGAGTCCGAGGCGGCGCAAGGCCGCGCGGAAAACGCCGAGTCGCTGTTGCTTCCCCACCGGCCGGCTGGCATTCGTGCGTCCCGTGCGCACGGCTACGGCGCCCTTGGGGACACCGGCCAACGGCCGTCGCCCATGCTGCCGGGAGTGAGGCACAGAACCGAATAGCGCGAACGGGCCATTTCTCGCCGGTAGTTGATTCCTGTACCGGATTCGTGACGGGAGTGACGGTGCCCTCGTGGTGCTCAGCCCGTGCTCCCCCAGATGGCGTGGGTGCCGTCGTCGTTCACGCCGACAAGAGGAAGCGTGATCCGCATCGTTGCGCCGCCGGCCGGCGGCGAATGTGCCTCGATCGTGCCGCCATGTGCGGTGACGATGCTGCGCGCGATCGCCAGGCCGAGGCCGGCGCCGTCCTTCTGCGAGTCCGCAGTGTGGTCGAGCCGGTGAAAGCGCTCGAAGACCGACGGGATCTGCTCCGGCGGTATTCCCGGTCCGCGGTCGCGCACCTCGATCACCAATGCGTCCTCGATGATCTCGGCGGTCAGCCGCACCGGCTGCCCGTCGGGCGCGTACGTCGCGGCGTTGTCCACGAGGACCATGACCGCCTGCTCCATGCGGTCGCGATCGACGCGCACCAGGCAGTCGGCGTTCACCGACGTCTCGTAGTCCGCGCCCTTCTGACGCGCTAGCCGCTCGGCGTGAGTGGATAGCTCGGCCAGCCACGGCTCGGCGGCCGTCGGGCGCAGCTCGAGCCGCAGCGTGCTCGACTCCGAGCGCGCGAGCAGCAGGAGGTCGTCGATGAGCCGAGACATGCGGGCCGCCTGATGCGCGATGTCCTCGAGCACCTCGACCGAGTCCTCGTCGGAGGCGGTGGCCAGCGCGAGCTCGGCGTTGCCCCGCAGCACCGTCAGGGGAGTCCGTAGCTCGTGCGACACGTCAGCCATGAACGCCGCCTTCTCCTGCAGGCTCCGGCTCAGGTCAGCGGCCGCCTGCTGCTGCGCGGCATAGAGATCCTGGAGCAGCCGGAGGATGCGGGCGGTCGTGTACGCCAGGGCCGCGGCGACAAGTCCGATCGCGACCAGCACGACCGTGAGGATCGCGGCGGCCCGTCGGTTGTCGCGCTGCACCTCCACGAAGGCACGGGCGGCCAGCTGCTCGCCGAGCCGGTCGAGCTGCTGCGCTGCGGCGGAGAGCCGGTCCAGCCTCACCAGCCCCAGGTCGCTGGCACGGACGAACCCCGCGCGATCACGGTCGTAGGCCAGCACCGCCGGCCAGAAACCGGCGAAGTAGGCCCGCGCGAGCCGGCGCAGCCGCTCCGGCTGAGGGGCGGAGTCCTCCCTGACGCCGAGCCTTTCGAGCCAGGTGATCTGCTCGAGCAGAGTCGCGTACGCCCCCTGGAACTCCGCCAGACCGTGGCGCGACGGGCCGGAGAACAGCAGGTTTCGGTGGTAGTGACGGACGTCGAGCACCGCCACCCGCAGGTCGTCGGCGGCGTCCTCGAGCTCAACCTCGTAGCCGATGGCGTTCTCGGCCACCTCCCCCACGTGGCGGTTCATGGTCAGCGCAACCGCCCCGCCGCCGATCGTGGCGACCAGCAGGCCGATCACCGACGCCATGCCGATCCGCCACGGGTATCGTCGCAGGGGTCGACTCCCGTTCATACAGACCCGCCGTCGCGGCGTGAGGAGCGCACCGTGGGCAAGAGATGACGCGCATCCTGATCGTCGAGGACGACGAGGCACTGACCCGGATGCTGCGCCGCGTGCTCGCCGCGCACGGGCACGAGACGATCACCGCCGGAGACGGTCGCGTCGGTGCCCAGCTGGTGTCCGACCCGCTCCTGGGACTGGTCGTGCTCGACATCGGCTTGCCGGAGATGGACGGCTTGGACCTGCTGAGCAGAATCCGCCACGACCGGCCACGGCTGCCGGTGCTGATGCTGACGGGACGCGACGAGACCCAGGACAAGGTCGACGCCTTGGACGCCGGTGCCGACGACTACCTGACCAAGCCGTTCGCGGTCGAGGAGCTGGTGGCGCGGATCCGCTCGCTCACCCGGCGCGCCGAGCAGCAGCTCACGCCGGTCCTGGAGGCCGGCGACCTCCGCCTGGACCTGCTGCGTCGCCGAGCACAGCGAGGGACGCGCGAGATCGAGCTTTCGAGCCGGGAGTGCGAGCTGTTGGCGTACTTCATGGCTCATCCCGAGGAGGTGCTCTCGCGCCAGCATCTTCTGTCTGCAGTGTGGTCCTTCGACTTCGACCCCCAGTCCAACATCGTGGACGTCTATGTCCGTTACCTGCGTCGCAAGATCGACCTGCATGGCACGTCCTCGCTCATCCAGGCGATTCGCAACGCCGGCTACCGCTTCCGACCGGCTGCGGCAGCACCGCGACCGACGGCGCAGGCCGACATGCAGGAGTGACGACCGGGCTGGGCAGCTTGCTGGGGCGGCTCTGCTCGATGTCGACCTCGACCAGCGGCCCACGCCGCGCGATCTGCACCGTCACCTCCGTGGCGCCGTCGCGCAGCAGAAACGACCACTCCCCCCGCACGAAGCCGACGTCGAGGATCTTCCATCCCCGCGGATCGAAGCCCTCTCGGTAGAACCGCTGCACCCGCACCATCGACGCGCCGGTGAGATAGTCGACGTCGGTCACGATGAGGCCGGCGGCCCCCTGCCGGTCGTAGTCCACGCGCACCGAGCCGGGAAAGCGCGGGAGGCCGGCGATGTCGTTGCCCGGCACATCCACGGCGGGCAGCCACTCATCGGTGCCGGTGGGCACAGCGAGGGGAGGTCGGGATCCGTCTCGCGGCAAGGGGGCAGTGAGCCGCCCGGCGGCGAAGCCGCCGACGAGCAGGACCACGGCGGCACCGCCGGCCACCCACCGCTGGACCGCTGCTCGTGTCACCGCACCCCCCGCCCGTCAACGACCATCTCAGCAGATGTCGCCGCCGTCGTCAGGGGCCGGTCGTGAGGCAGCGGCTCCAGCGACTGCAGCGCCGCACGCACCTGTGCCAGCGTCGGGCGTCGGCCCGGGTCTGGGTCGACGCAGGCGAGGACCAGGCCGCCGAGCCGGTCAGGCGCCTCGTTGAGCCGTCGGCAGAACGCGCGGTCCGGCGAGCGCCGGTGAGGCTTGCGCCACCGGCCCTCCTCGCCGTACGGCAGCCGGCCGGTGAGCGTCTCCCCCAGCGTGACCCCGAGCCCGAACACGTCCGCGGCCGGGCAGACGGCACGACCGGTCACCTGTTCCGGCGACAGGTAGCCCCAGGTGCCGGCGCCCGGCCGCGCCTGCCCGAAGGGCGCGGCCACACTCAGGTCGATGAGGACGGCCCGACCCGACTGCACCACGACGTTGGAGGGCTTGACGTCCAGGTGCAGCCAGCCGCGTCGGTGCAGGTATCCCAGCACCGAGGTGAGGTGCCGGCCCAGCAGCACGCTGTCGGCCGCGGTCAGGGCGGCGTCCTCGACGAGCGCAGCGAGGGTGGCTCCGGTGAGCGTCTCCAGCACCACGGCGGTCGGCCGCTCGGTCACCTCATAGGCTCGGACGAGGTGTGGGTGCGCGAGCTCCTTGAGCAGGCCTCCCTCGCGCCGCAGCGCCTCCCCGACATCGGCGTCGGCGGCACGGTCGGGACGCACGGTCTTCACCACGCACCGGCAGTCACGCTCCTGGCTGTAGGCGTCATAGGTGTCCAGCCGCGCGCCCCGGCGCATCAACGTGAGCAGGTCGTAGCCGGGCAGGTGAGGTGCGCTCTCCGGCGTACGGCGAAGCCGCAGGGTCCCGGTCCCGATCACGGTCGATCTCCGTCTACCGCGACGCCGACCCCGGGCCGAGCAGTTGTCCCGTCGTTGAGGTGGACGACACGGTCTGCGAACTCCAGCGCCACCGGGTCGTGCGTGACGAGCAGCACCGTGCGTTCCGAGGCCGCCGCCCGCAGCGGCGCGAGCACCCGGCGGGCCGTCTGGGGGTCCAGGCCGGTT
>JALZDI010000235.1 GCA_030862655.1 Actinomycetota bacterium
GATCGTGCATTCGCGCAGTCTCGGCGTGAGTGGGGTTCCCCCTTCGCGTCGAGACTGCGCGAGTGCCCCGGCGCTTCGCGTCGAGACTGCGCGAGTGCCCCGGCGCTTCGCGTCGAGACTGCGCGAGTGCCCCGGCGCTTCGCGTCGAGACTGCGCGAGTGCCCCGCGGAGGCCACTCTCCCTAGGGTGGGGCCATGACCGAACGGCTGGTGGTGGTCGGCGGCGACGCTGCGGGGATGACGGCGGCGAGCCGGGTGAAGCAGATGCGCGGCGACGAGGTCGAGGTGGTCGTGCTCGAGCAGGGCAGCTACACGTCGTACTCCGCGTGCGGCATCCCCTACTGGGTCGCCGGCGACGTCGCGAGTGCCGACCGGCTGGTCGCCCGCACCCCGGAGAGGCACCGCAGCAACGGCATCGACGTGCGGCTGCACACCCGGGCCACGGCGCTGGACCTGGACCGCCGGCAGGTGAGCGTCGAGGGTGGCGAGCCGGTGGCGTACGACCAGCTGCTGGTCGCCACCGGTGCCGTCCCGCTGCGGCCCGATCTGCCCGGGCTCGACGCCCCCAACGTGGTCGGCGTGCAGACGCTCGACGACGGGGCCCGGGTGCACGAGATGCTGGGCGCGACCGAGGCGTCAGCGCCGAGCGGCGGGACGGGGGGTCCGGACTCCGCGAGGATGCCCCAGCCGCGCGACGCTGTGGTGATCGGGGCCGGCTACATCGGCATCGAGATGGCCGAGGCGCTGGTACGACGCGGCTACGCGGTCACCGTTGTGGACAAGGCCCCGCAGCCGATGACCACGCTCGACCCCGAGCTCGGCCGGATCGTCGCCGAGGCGATGCAGGGCATGGGCATCGGGCTGGCCTGCGGGGTCTCGGTCGAGGAGGTCGAGACCGACGCCGAGGGCGTCGCGACCGGCGTACGCGCCGGCGGCTCGACGTACCCCGCGGACGTCGTGGTGCTCGGCATGGGGGTGCGACCGCGCACCGAGCTTGCCCGCGAGGCGGGGTTGCCGCTGGGCGACTCGGGCGGCGTTCGGGTGGACGACCGGATGCGCGTCGAGGGCTACGACGGGCTGTGGGCGGCCGGTGACTGCGTCGAGTCGTGGGACCGGATCGCCCAGCGCTGGGTGCACGTGCCGCTGGGCACGCACGCCAACAAGCAGGGCCTGGTGGCCGGGTTCAACCTGGCGGGCCGTGATGGGCGCTTCCCCGGCATCGTCAAGACCGCGATGAGCAAGGTCTGCGACCTGGAGGTGGCCCGGACCGGTCTGGGGGAGGCGGAGGCCGCGGACCTCGGCCGCGACGTGCTGACCGCCACGATCGAGACCACCACCCGCGCCGGCTACTTCCCGGGCACCAGGCCGATGACCGTGCGGCTGATGTGCGAGCGCGCCGACGGGCGGCTGCTCGGGGCGCAGATCGTCGGCCGTGAGGGTGCGGCGATCCGGATCGACACCTGCGCGACCGCGCTGTGGGCGGGCCTGACCGCCGAGGAGATCGTGATGAGCGACCTGGGCTACGCGCCGCCGTTCTCCTCGGTGTGGGACCCGGTTCAGGTGGCAGCGCGGGCGCTGGTGTCCCAGATGTGACCGCCTTGCGCTGCATCCGGCGCAGGGTGCGCAGTAGCGCTCGACCCGCCGGGCGCGCGCGGCCGTGCGGCGTCATAGTGTGGGCGGAAGCACACATCCAGGCTGTTGTCGGTACCGAGGAGTAGCTCCGATGCCCATTGCCACCCCCGAGGCGTACGCCGAGATGCTGGACAAGGCGAAGCGTGAGCGGTTCGCCTACCCCGCGATCAACGTGACGTCGTCGCAGACCCTGCACGCGGCGCTGCGTGGCTTCTCCGACGCCGAGTCCGACGGGATCGTTCAGGTCTCCACCGGCGGCGCCGAGTACCTGTCCGGAGCCTCCGTCAAGGACATGGTGACCGGGTCGGTCGCCTTCGCCGGCTACGCCCGCGAGGTGGCCAAGAACTACCCGGTCAACGTCGCGCTGCACACCGACCACTGCCCCAAGGAGAAGCTCGACGGGTTCGTCCGGCCGCTGCTCGACATCTCCGCCGAGCGGGTCAAGGGCGGTGAGGAACCGCTGTTCCAGTCGCACATGTGGGACGGCTCGGCGGTGGAGCTGGAGGAGAACCTCTCCATCGCGCGCGACCTGCTGGACAAGGCCGCGGCCGCCCGCGTCATCCTCGAGATCGAGATCGGCATCGTCGGCGGTGAGGAGGACGGCATCGTCGGTGAGATGGACGAGAAGCTCTACTCCGCGCCGGGCGACGCCGTACGCGCGGCCGAGGTACTCGGGCTCGGCGACAGCGGTCGCTTCATGGCCGCGCTGACCTTCGGCAACGTGCACGGCGTGTACAAGCCGGGCAACGTCAAGCTGCGCCCGGAGATCCTCAAGGAGGCGCAGGCCGCGGTCGCCGCCAAGCACGGCCTCGAGGACGGCGCCAAGCCGTTCGACCTGGTGTTCCACGGCGGCTCCGGGTCGTTGCTCGAGGAGATCCGCGAGACCCTCGACTACGGCGTGGTGAAGATGAACGTCGACACCGACACCCAGTACGCCTTCACCCGGGCCGTCGCCGCGCACATGTTCAGCAACTACGACGGCGTGCTGAAGATCGACGGCGAGGTCGGCAACAAGAAGCAGTACGACCCGCGGACGTGGGGCAAGGCCGCCGAGCAGTCGATGGCCGCCCGGGTCGCCGAGGCCTGCGAGAGCCTGCGCTCGACCGGTACCTCCCTCACCAAGTAGCGCGCTCCTCCGCCGCTCCGCCGCAGGAATTGCGGTGTAACCGCCTGTTCTGCCTCGTTCCCTCCGCGAATTCCAGGAGGGAACGAGGCAATCGCGGAGGGCAGCGGGCGCAGGCGATCGCGCCGAGGCTCGGCCGCACCGGTTCTGCTCCACAGCACGGCGGCGGGGCGGTGTCGTGCACACAGGCCCGTCTCGAGCGACCCCCGGCGGCCATTCGCCGCGACCCTGCTGCGATGAGACCGGAGCTGCGGGCGCTGACGAGCAGCCAGGGCGGTGTCTTCCTCCGCGGGCAGGCGCTGCGTTGCGGCTACTCAAAGCGCGAGATCGACCACCTGCTCCGCAGGGGTGCGTGGGTGCGGATCCGTTGGGGTGCGTACGCCGAGCACGCACTGGTCACGACTCTCGATGCGGATGACAAGTACCGTCTTCTGGTGCGCGCGGCCATGCTGCGCTTCGCTGACCCCGCCCTGGCCACGCACAACTCCGCAGCGGCGCTGCATCGCCTTCCCCTGTGGGGCACCGACCTCTCGCGGGTGCACGTCACGCGGCCAGAGCGTCACGCCGGCCGTAAGCGGGCCGGCGTCACGCACCACGAGGCGTCCGTCGCCACCGAGGACCGGCTCACCGTCGACGGGGTCTCCTGTACGTCGGTCGCGCGGACCGCCGTAGACGTCGCCCGAGAGTATGGTTTCGGCCCGGGCGTGGTCGTGGCCGACGCCGCGCTCCACGGTGGCGCGGACCGCGACGCGATGCTGCATCTTGCCGAGTCGATGCGCGACTGGCCAGGCTCGGCGCAGACCTTGCCGGTCGTGCGCTTCGCCGACCGCGGGGGCGAGTCGCCCGGCGAGTCGCTCGCGCGCATCTTCCTGGTGGAGATCGGTCTCCCGCGGCCGGAGACCCAGGTCGTGGTGAGGTCGGGTGGGTTCGTCGCGCGCGTCGACCTGCTGATCCCGGAACTGCGTTGGGTGTTCGAGTTCGACGGGCGGATGAAGTACCGCCGTACCCGCGACCAGTGTGATCCGGTGGTGGACGACGCCGACGTCGTGTGGGCCCAGAAGCAGCGTGAGGACACGTTGCGCGACGATCTGGAGCTCCATGTGTCGCGGATGGTGTGGGGCGACCTGTTCGGGTCGCGTCGCCGCCGCACGGCGCAGCGGTTGTTGGCGAAGGCGGAGCGCCTGAGAGCTCCCGGACGCCGGCGTCGCGGGGCCTGACCACGCGCGGGTGGGGCTGGCGGCCCGTCGCGCCCGCCGCAGGGC
>JALZDI010000236.1 GCA_030862655.1 Actinomycetota bacterium
CGGCCGCGTCGCGCAGGGTGTGCACGTAGTCCGACTCCACGCTGGAGAGCCCGTCGGCCGTGTAGGCGCGCACGGTCAGCTCGCCGACGGTGGCGTAGTCGCGGGGCTCGGCGCGGCGGATCGTGAGAGTCACCCGGCCATTGTTCCCGACCCCACCCGGTCGCCGTGCGGGCGGCGTCACCGGAGGGCATAGTTGGCGCGTGGAACGAGCGGATCTGCGGCACGCGCCGATGGCCACCGATGAGGTCACCGTGGCCCCGATGACGGCGGCGCACTGGCCGGCCGTCGCCGATGTCTACGCACGCGGCATCGAGACCGGCCATGCCACGTTCGAGACCGAGCCGCCGTGGTGGGAGGCGTTCGACGCCGACCACCTCGCCGAGCACCGCCTCGTCGCCCTGAACCCCAAGGGGCAGGTCCTGGGCTGGGCGGCGGTCTCGCCGAGCTCGGGCCGCTGCGTGTACGCGGGGGTGGTGGAGGCATCCGTCTACGTCCATCCCGCGGCGACCCGACGGGGTGTCGGCCGCCTGCTGCTGGATCGACTTGTGACCTCCACCGAGGCCGCCGGGATCTGGACCGTCCAGGCCGGCGTCTTCGCCGAGAACCACGCGAGCCTCGCGCTGCACGAGGGCGCAGGCTTCCGCGTGATCGGTGTCCGGCGAGGACTGGGCCTGATGACCTACGGCCCCTGTGCGGGGCAGTGGCGTGACGTGGTGATGCTCGAGCGCCGCAGCACGACGACCGGTGTGTGAGGGGTCGCCGTGCCGGTCGCCGAGACCCTGGAGCGAGTACGCCGGGAGCTGGCGGCGGGCGAGGCCGCCTCTGCCCGGCAGCGTGCCCGCGGCCTGGTCGCGTCACGCCCGCACTGCCTCGCGGCCCGCGAGCTGTGGCCGAGACCTACCGTCGTACCGGGGACCCCGTGCAGGCCGGCCGGTGGGCCTACGCCACTGACGCTGCCACCGATGCGGAGATCGCCGCGTTCGCCCGCGGCTTTCGCGACGACCCGGTGCAGATGATGCGTGCGCTGCGGTGGTCGGGCTCGGCCGACGACGCGTCCTCGGAGGCGGTTCGGGAGCGGCTTCGGGGGCTCGAGCGCCGGGCGGAGGAGCTGACCGGCCACGAGGTCGCGTGGGAGTATCCGCGCCACCCGCCCTACGAAGGCTCTGCGTTGACGGCGCTCGGCGGCTGGACGCTGCTGGCCTTCCTGGTCATCGCCCTGGTCGTCGGCATCGTCACGATCGTGACGACCCTGTTCGGCCGGCTCGCGGGATGATGCTGGTCCGGCGGAGGTGTGAGCGCTTGGCATCGCCCAGGGTCATTCTGGGATGAGGCAAGGCAGAACCACTCGGTGCGTGCCTTCGCAGGCCGCCGGCAACGGAGCATCTTGGGGACTCCCACACCCACGATGGTCCGTTGCTCAAGAGATCGCAGCGGCACCCGTTGCACAGCGGATCGATTCCCGCACGCCGAACTTCAGCACGCGGCGGGATGAACCCGTTGTCCGGTGGCGAGCAGCACGCACCGAACCCGCGAGACGCCCATGCCTTCTCGCCACGTCGTTCATCGGGGGAGTATCACCCCTAAGGTGGGTGACCGTGGGCACGGACGCGTTCGGTGAGGAGCTGGACCGGGTGCTGGTGCACGGCCGGCGGCCGCGCCGCGTGCACCTCGCCGAGTACGACGAGCGGTGGCCCGGCCGTTTCTCGGCAGAGCGGGACCGCATCGTTGCGGCGCTGGGGCGGCGTGCTCTCGCGGTGCACCACATCGGCTCCACCGCGGTGCCGGGGCTGGCCGCCAAGGACCGCGTCGACGTGTGCCTGGAGGTGGCCGACCCCGACGACGAGGGGGCCTACCTGCCCGACCTGCTGCAGGCGGGCTACGCGGCCCACGTCGTCGAGCCGGCGCACCGGTGTCTGGTGCGGGCGGACCCGCTCGACCTGCAGACCAACCTGCACGTCTACGCCGCGGGCGCCGACGAGGTCGGCCGTTATCTGCGTTTCCGCGACCGGCTCCGCAGCAGCGCGGTGGACCGTCGGCGCTACGAGGCGTTGAAGCGGGAGCTGGCCACACAAGAGTGGCCCGACGTGAACTACTACGCCGAGGCCAAGGGTGGCCTGGTTCGCGAGATTCTCGCCGCGGCTGACGGCTGACCGGCTCGATGCGACGGCAGGCGATCATCTCCCGTATCTCCGCCCGGACGGCGGGCGCCAGCGACCCCCAGTAGTCGCCGGCGGTCGAGCTCGGCCTCGGCCTCGCGCCGGCGCTTGCGGGACGACGGCCAGCTCGTGGACGAGCACCTCGTCGGCCTGGCGGACGGTCGAGCCGCCCAGCCCTCACCAGAGTCCAGACCTGCGGCAGCTCGGCCTTGAGGCGCCACACGAGATGGAGACGGCACGCGGTGCGGCGCGTGGTCCCCGCGGCCGCGACAGCGAGCTCCACCGACGCCTCGCGCCGCGAGTCCGCGGCAGTCTTCTCCTGCCCGATGTCGTCACCTCGACGAACATCCGCCTCGAGCTTGCGGCACAGCCGGTCGCCGGCCTCCAGGCCGAGGACCTCGGCGAACACCCGATCGAGACAGTGTCGGCGAGCGCCGACACTGTGGCGCGGTCTAAGTTGTGAACATGGCGCCGTTGACAGCCGCGTTGCATCCGCTCGACGCACTGTCACAGGTGTGGATGAGGGCCACCAGCCGACGGGTGGCGGCCGCGGACGTGTCCTGGCTGGTCGGCCCCCACGGCGAGCCGCGCATCGTCGGGCATGCCTGGGTGGAGCGGGCAGCCGAGGAGCTCGGCGGGCACACCAGCAAGGGCCCGCAGCACGGGCTCATCCCCGACTTCTCCGTGCTCGCAGGCTCGACCTTCGACCCGGGAGCGGTCGACCCGCGCATCGTCGACTTCTACCAGCGCACCTCCGCATGGCAGCTCGACCTGTGGTCGGAGTGGTCGGCGGTCGCCTGGCCGTTCGGGCGGCTCATCACCGGCCTGTGGAGCGAACGGCTCCAGCAGCTGAGCCTGCCGATGAGACCGCTGGACGTGTCGCTGGGCATGGACAGCGAGGTCGTCCACATCCACGAGCGTGACGGCACGGTCGTGGGGGCGGCATGGCTGCGCGCGGTGCGCAAGACCGGGGCGGTCATCTACAGCGGCCAGTACGGCACGGTGACCCTGCCGGGCAGCGACCAGCCGAGTGTGCGGGTGGTGTTCCCGCTGCCGGTCGGCTGTCTTCCGGTGCTGCTGCGTCCTGAGAACGACGGGCGAGGCGGCCTGCACCTGCGCTCGCCGGTGGGGGCGTTCGGCGGAGTCGGCGCCTACCTGCTGCTCGACCGGTCGGACGGCACCGTCAACGTGCGGCGCATCCCGGTCGCCGAGCACTTCCACCTCTACGTGGACGACGACGGTGACGTGCGGACCGACCACGCGCTCAGCATCGGCCGGGTCCCGGCTGTGCGGTTGCACTACCGGGCGTGCTGCGACTTCGAGGCGGGTTGACGCAGGGCCCAGAGGACTCGTCTGCCTGTCCGAGCAGAACACAGCCTCAGGCCTGGTCGAGCGCTCGGCGCACCCGCTTCTCCGAGACCGGGTGGCGCGTGCCCAGCTGCTGGGCGAACAGGCTCACCCGCAGCTCCTCGATCATCCAGCGCACGTCGCCGAGCGCATCGGCCCTCCGCCCGTCGGCGGACTCCAGGCGCGTGTCCAGCGCGTCCTCGAGCGCCTGCACGCGGTCCATCTGCTCCAGGTCGCGGTGCACGGCGGTCGGTAGCCGGTCGAGCCGCAGCTGCACGGCCCGCAGGTAGCGCGACAGGTCCGGCAGCCGCGCCAGTCCGGTGCCGGTGACGAAGCCGGGATGGAGCAGGCCGCGCATCTGCGCCTGCACGTCCTGCACCGCCGGCCGGAGCGCCGGGGCGGTCATCTGCTCGAGCCGCTGCCGCAGGGTGTCCGCCGCGGACAGCACGTCGGCCACTCGCGAGACCACCTCGAGCACGGTGTCGTGCAGGTCGGTCCGCACGGCGGTC
>JALZDI010000237.1 GCA_030862655.1 Actinomycetota bacterium
TCGAGGAACAGCAGCGAGAACGGCGCGTAGTCGCGCAGCGTCGTCCAGTCGGCCTGCAGCACCTCGACCTGCCGGTCGTCCTCGAACATCGTGCGGACCGCCTCGGCCAGCCGGTGGTCGAGCTCGGCGGTGATGATGCGCGCGTCACCGCGCACGCCGCTGCGCAGCCAGGCCGACCCGACGCCGCACCCCGTGCCGCACTCGGCCAGCGTGCCGCTGCGGGTCGCGGCCAGCGCGGCCAGCAGCCGGCCGGTCTCGTTGCGGGTCGAGCTGACGAACCCTCGCCGGCGGGAGAGGTCCAGCGCGCGGCTGACGACGGGGGGCAGGTCGGGCGGGGCGCTCACCCGGTGATCTTGGCACACCGGTGCTGAGACCCTCATCTCGCATCGCGAGACAGTTGGCTGAATCGCCTGACGGCCCCGCGCGCCGCTTGTAGGGTCGGAGACGCTATGCGGAACTTCGTCGTAATCCTTGCCTGCCGTGGCGGGGCCTCCTAAGGCCAACTCCCCGCCGCGGCGTTCTGGCGTTGGCCGACCCGCTGGCAGCCTCGGCAAGCAGATCCGCAGATCCGCGATCTTCTTCCTCGCGACTTCAAGCCTCCCGTGCGACCCACGGTGCATCTGGCGACAACTCGCCTCCGGCGGAGTTCTGAACGCAAGCACCTGCACCAAGACACGAGACGCACCAGGAGGAACCGCGATGTACGAGATGTATCCCGAGTGGGGCCCGAGCCGGCACACCGAGAACGAGCAGGCGCAGCAGGCCGTGCAGGCCGCGCTGGACCTGCGCGACAACGGCGGCGAGCGTCCCGACGACAACTGACGGGCGGGTGCGCTCCTCCACGGGGGGAGCAGCGCAGTCGCCCCAACCCGTCCCGGAGCACAAGACGGGCCGCCCCGCCGTACGAGGCGCCCGTTAGAGTCGCGCCCATGCCGACGACCTACCGCCTCGCCGTCGTCCCCGGCGACGGCATCGGCCCCGAAGTCACCGCGGAGGCGCTCAAGGTACTCGACGCGGCCACCAGCGACGCCATCAAGTTCGAGTGCACCGAGTACGACCTCGGCGCCCGCCGGTGGAACGCCACCGCGGAGACGCTGCCCGACTCCGTGCTGGAGGAGCTGCGCGGCCACGACGGCATCCTGCTCGGCGCCGTCGGCGACCCGTCGGTGCCGCCCGGCGTACTCGAGCGCGGCCTGCTGCTCAAGCTGCGGTTCAGCCTCGACCACTACGTGAACCTGCGGCCGGCCACGCTGTTCCCGGGCGTGGCCTCCCCACTCGCCGATCCCGGCGAGGTCGACTTCGTCGTCGTCCGCGAGGGCACCGAGGGCCCCTACGTCGGCAACGGGGGAGCGATCCGCAAGGGCGGCCCGCACGAGATCGCCACCGAGGTCAGCGTCAACACCGCGTACGGCGTGGAGCGCGTCGTCCGTGACGCCTTCGCCCGCGCCGCCGCCCGTCCCCGCCGGCACCTGACGCTGGTGCACAAGACCAACGTGCTCGTGCACGCCGGCGACCTGTGGTGGCGCACGGTGCAGGCGGTGGCGCGGGAGTACGCCGACGTGACGGTGGACTACCTGCACGTCGACGCGGCCACCATCTTCATGACCACCGACCCCGGGCGGTTCGACGTCGTGGTCACCGACAACCTGTTCGGCGACATCATCACCGACCTCGCCGCCGCGGTCACCGGTGGCATCGGTCTGGCCGCCAGCGGCAACGTCAACCCCGACCGCACCGCGCCGAGCATGTTCGAGCCCGTGCACGGGTCGGCGCCCGACATCGCCGGGCAGGCCAAGGCCGACCCCACCGCCGCGATCCTGTCCGCGGCGTTGCTGCTGGAGCACCTCGGCCTCGACGAACCCGCGGCGGCGGTCCAGCAGGCGGTGGCCCAGGACCTCGCCGAGCGCGCCGCGGGCGGGCCGCGCAGCACGCCGCAGGTCGGCGGCGCGATCGTGGCCCGGCTGGGCTAACGTGCGCCCCATGAGCGCCTCCCTCCAGATCGAGACCGTCCGCTCGTCCCAGCCCGCCTCCGACGAGCGGCGTGCCGAGATCCTGGCTTCCCCCGGGTTCGGCAAGCACTTCACCGACCACATGCTGACGGCGTCGTGGACCCCGCAGCAGGGATGGCACGACGCACGGCTCCGCGCGTACGCGCCGTTCGAGGTCAACCCGGCCAGCGCGGTGCTGCACTACGCCCAGGAGGTCTTCGAGGGGCTGAAGGCCTACCGGCACGACGACGGCTCGGTCTGGTCGTTCCGTCCCGAGGTCAACGCGGCCCGGTTCGCCCGCTCGGCGCGTCGGATGGCGCTGCCGGAGCTGCCCGAGGACGACTTCGTCGCCGCCGTCGACGCGCTGGTGCAGACCGACCACGAGTGGGTGCCCAGCGGTGGCGAGACCAGCCTGTACCTGCGGCCGTTCATGTTCGCCTCGGAGGTGTTCCTCGGCGTGCGGCCGGCCCAGCACGTCACCTTCTGTGTGATCGCCTCGCCGGCCGGCGCCTACTTCGCCAAGGGCGTCAAGCCGGTCAGCATCTGGCTCAGCGAGGACTACATCCGCGCGGCCCCCGGCGGCACCGGCTCGGCCAAGTGCGGCGGCAACTACGCCGCCAGCCTGCAGGCGCAGCAGGAGGCGCTGGCGCACGACTGCGACCAGGTGGTCTTCCTCGACGCCGTCGACCGCCGCTGGGTCGAGGAGCTCGGCGGGATGAACCTGTTCTTCGTCTACGCCGACGGCCAGATCGTCACCCCCGCGCTCACCGACTCCATCCTCGAGGGCGTCACCCGCGACTCGGTCCTGGCGTTGGCGCGCAGCCGCGGCTACGACGTCACCGAGCGCCGGGTGTCCATCGACGACTGGTTCGGCGGGGTCGCCTCCGGCGAGATCACCGAGGTCTTCGCGTGCGGCACGGCCGCGGTGATCACCCCCGTGGGCACGCTGAAGTGGTCCGGCGGCGAGGTGAGCTCCGGGGACGACGCCGGCAAGGTCACCTCCGAGCTGCGCAGCGCCCTGCTCGACGTGCAGTACGGCCGCTCGGACGAAATGCCCGGGTGGATGCACCGCATCGTCTGACCGGGGGGCGCGGGCTACCGTGCTACCTGTGACCTCTCCATCCCCCTCCGACACCCCCTCCGACGGGGAGGCCGAGCGGATCGGGCGCTACCGGCTGCTCGCTCCGGTCGGCGAGGGCGGCATGGGTGTCGTGCACCTGGCCGCCGGCCCGTCGGGTGAGCGGGTCGCGCTCAAGGTGCTGCGGCCGCACGTGGTCGGCGACGACGAGGGACGCGAGCGGCTGGCGCGCGAGGTGTCCTCGCTGCGCCGCGTGCGCAGCCCCCGGGTCGCGGAGGTCTTCGACGCCGACCCGTGGGGGGAGCAGCCCTACGTGGTCACCCGCTACGTGCACGGCCCCTCGCTGCACGACCGGGTGCGCGAGCACGGGCCGCTGCAGGGCGAGGAGCTGCGGGCGATCGCGGTCGGCCTGGTCGAGGCCGTGATCGCGGTGCACGAGGCCGGTGTGCTGCACCGCGACATCAAGCCCTCGAACGTGCTCATCGAGGGCCGCCACGACCCGGTGCTGATCGACTTCGGGCTGGCCAAGGTCGCCGAGGACTCCCGGCTGACCGCGACCGGCTGGCTGATGGGCACGCCCGGCTACCTGGCGCCGGAGGTGCTGTACGGCGACGAGGCCACGCCGGCCGCCGACGTGCACGCCTGGGCGGCCACCGTGGTCTTCGCCGCCACCGGGTCGACGCCGTTCGGCCGCGGGCCGTCGATGGCGGTGATGGACCGCGCCCGTCGTGGCGAGCACGACCTGTCCGGCGTACCCGGATGGCTGCACCCGCTGCTCACCCGCTGCCTGTCCCCGCACCCGGGCGACCGGCCGAGCGCGGGCGAGGTGCTCTCCCGGCTCACCGGACCGCCCCGCCCGCCGTACCGTGCCGCGCCGGCCACCGCCCCAGTGCCGGCGACCCGGCCGATCACGGCGGCCCGGCCACCCGAGCCTTTCCCGCC
>JALZDI010000238.1 GCA_030862655.1 Actinomycetota bacterium
CGGTGGCTCCGGCGGCCCCCGCCTGCGCGGCCCCGGCCACCACGAGGAGGGCGAACCAGCGCCGCCGGTCGCCCCGCAGCAGCGGGGGCAGCGTGTTCATCGGCGTGCGGGCGTGGGCAGCAGACAGACCGCGACCGCGGGCTCGGCCAGGTCGAGCGTCTCCACGACCGGGGTCTCGAGCACGGTCCGGGCCTCGCGCACCGCCAGCGGCGAGGACGTGAGCCGCCCCGACACCGCTGCGACGTCGATCCCGTGCCGGTGCAGCGCCTCGACGCCCGAGACCGCGCTGAGCGCCTCGCCGGCGGTGAACACGACACGGTCGACGTACTCGGTGAACACCGGGTCGGCGAGCAGCCGGGCGGTCTCGAGCTGGTAGACGCCGTCGGCGATCTCCACGACGACCGCGTCGGCCCCGCCGGACGCGAGCCGGCTCACGAGGGACGTGAACACGGCCAGCACGTCGTCGTGCTTGAGCCGGTAGGTGGACACGAGTCCGAAGTCGGTGAAGTCCAGCACCGCGCCGGCACCGGCGTCACGGAACATGCCCGGGTCGCCGCCCGCACCAGTGCCGGTGGCCTTCCCGGCCGCCACCCGCATGCCCCCGCGGGTCAGCCCGTGCACCAGGCACGAGAGTGCGGTGGACTTGCCGGAGTTCATCGAGGTGCCCACGACCGCGACCACCGGCGGCCGGCCGGCCCCGGTCGGCGCCAGCCGCAGCGGCGGCAGCGGGGTGTACGGCGCCAGGTCGGACAGCGACACGACGTGGTTCCCGTCGTGCAGCAGGCCCAGCGGGCACACCTCGGTGGGCTCCTCCAGACCCTCCTTCACCGCCGTCACCAGGCCGACGACGCCGCCGGCGGCAACGAGGTGCGCCGGCTCGAGGGTGTCGGGGACCTCGGCCTCGAACTGGTCGGGCGCGTAGCGGTGCCCGTAGGCGACCACGATCTCGTCCCCGGCGTACATCGCCGCCCGGCGGCTCACCGGGCTCTCCAGCCTGCGGTGGTGGCCGAGCCGCACGACCTCGGCGAGCACCACGTCGCCGGGGCTCGGCGACGTCTCGGGTCCCGAGGCCAACCAGTAGCCGCGCGGGTCAGCGTGGACGCGCTCGGCGACGAACCGGGTCGTGTACGCGTACTTCGCCGCGGCCAGCCGGGCAGGGTCCAGGGCGACGACGGAGGGCGCGCCGGCGTGCCGGCTGGCGTGCTGGGGGCGGGGCGCGAACCTCGCCCCGATGTCGATGGCCACGGCCGCGGTCCCTTCGACGAGCTCCCCAGGCCCTAATACAAACTTGTACGACCGGCGGCGCTGCGGGGATGGGCCATTTCCTCGGATGGCCCGGATGCGCGGCGACGTGCCCCGTTCGGGTCAGAGCCGCTTGCCGAGGTAGACGCTGCCCTCCTCGTCGGCGTAGAGCCCGAACGGCGGCACCGGGACGTAGCCGGCGGAGCGGTAGAGCCCGAGGGCCTCTGGCTGCCGTTCACCGGTCTCCAGCACCAGCCAGTCGGCTCCCGCGGCCGCGGCGGTGGTCTCCAGCTCGGCCAGCACCTGCCGGGCCAGGCCCCGGCCGCGCCACCGCTCGCGGACGAACATCCGCTTGATCTCCGCGGGGCGGCTTCCGGGCAGCCTGCTCCCGGCTGCCGGTCCACGGTCGGCGCGGAAGCGCCAGCCGCCCATCGCCACCGGCTCGTCGCCGAGGTGGCCAAGCACGAAGTGGCCGTTCGGCGCGGCGAACTGGTCCGGCACCGTCGGGGTGTCGTCGCGCCCGCCGTACCGCTGCAGGTAGACCTGCTGGACCTCCTCGACCAGGCTCAGCACGACCGGGTCGTCGAGCCGGGCCGGCCGCAGGCACAGGGCGGCCCGGGGGGCGGGGTCGGCAGGGGCCGCGGGGGTGGGGTCAGACAGCGTCACCGGCCCATTGTTGCCGAGAGGACAGCCGCAACGACAGCGGAATACAGGCCGCGACGACCACCGCGGAGACGACGTAGCCGGCCGGGAAGCCGGACGCGCCGGCGACCAGCCCGAGCATCACCGAGCCCAGCCCGGTGCCGGAGTCGAAGCCGATGTTCCAGACCGCGCTGGCCGACCCGTAGTGCCGCGGGGTGACCTGGGCGAACGCGCAGACCAGGGTGAGGTTCTGCAGTGCGCCGTAGCCGAAGCCGACCACGGCCATCGCCGGCAGCAGCAGCCACGCGCGGTCGGTCTCCCCCACCGACAACGCGGTGAGCACCAGCCCGACGGTGGTCAGGGCGAGCAGCGGAGCCATCAGCCGGTCGGCGCCGGTGCGGTCAGCCAGGCGCCCGATCCACCACCGGCTGACCGCGGCCACCGCGCCGATGGTGAGCAGGCCCCACGACGCGAGCGCCGCCGAGGTCACCGCCTGCGGCAGGAAGGTCATGATCCCCCCGCCGGAGAGCGTGACCACGAACAGCACGACGGCCGGGGTCGCGACCCGGGCCAGCACCCGCCGCGGCACGGGTGCGCGCCGGAGCGGGCCGTGCCGGGCGTCCGGCGGTGCCATGCGGTGCAGCACCCTGCCCAGGTGCAGCGCGGCCGGGATGCCCAGCAGGGACACCGCGCCGAGCCCGAAGGCCCAGCCGAAACCGGCGGACTGGGCGATGGAGACGCTGGCCGGCAGGATCACCAGGTTGGGCAGCGCCACCCCCAGGCCGTACCACCCCACGGCCTCCCCACGGCGCGGCTGCGGCACCAGCTCGGCGACGACCGCGCTGCCGGTCACGGTGAGGATGCCGAAGCCGATGCCGCGCACCGCGGAGACGGCCAGCACCGGGCCGAGCTGGTCCGACAGGCCGTAGAACGGCGCCGGCAGCCCGAGCAGCACCAGCCCCGCGGCCAGCACCAGCCCGTGCCCGTACCGGTTCAGCAGCCACGGCACGAACGGCTGGGTGAGGATCGTCAGCAGCAGGAGTACGCCGGTCACCAGGCCCGCGCCCGCCTCCCCGGCGCCGCCGCGGGCCACCCACAGCGGCGCCACCGACAGCAGTGCGGCGAACCCGCCGAACCCGGCCGCGGTGAGCAGCACCAGCGGCCGCATCCCCGGCAGCCGCCAGACCGGGGTCTGAGCAGGGCTCAGAGGTACTGGCCCGTGTTGGCGAGGGTGTCGATGGAGCGCCCGGGCTCGGTGCCGTCCTTGCCGGTGATGAGCGTGCGGATGAACACGATCCGCTCGCCCTTCTTGCCGGAGATCCGCGCCCAGTCGTCGGGGTTGGTGGTGTTGGGCAGGTCCTCGTTCTCCTTGAACTCGTCCACGCAGGCCTGCAGCAGGTGGTGGACGCGGATGCCCTTCTGGCCGACGTCGAGGAAGTCCTTGATCGCCATCTTCTTCGCCCGGGCGACGATGTTCTCGATCATCGCGCCGGAGTTGAAGTCCTTGAAGTAGAGGATCTCCTTGTCGCCGTTGGCGTAGGTGACCTCCAGGAAGCGGTTGTCCTCGCTCTCGGTGTACATCCGCTCGACCGCGCGCTGGATCATCGCCTGCACGCAGGACTCGCGGCTGCCGCCGAACTCGGTGATGTCGTCCTCGTGCAGCGGCAGCTTGGCGGTGAGGTACTTGCCGAAGATGTCACGGGCGCCCTCGGCGTCGGGCCGCTCGATCTTGATCTTCACGTCCAGCCGGCCGGGACGCAGGATCGCCGGGTCGATCATGTCCTCGCGGTTGGAGGCGCCGATGACGATCACGTTCTCCAGCCCCTCCACGCCGTCGATCTCGCTGAGCAGCTGGGGGACGATGGTGTTCTCGACGTCGGAGGACACGCCCGACCCGCGGGTGCGGAACAGCGAGTCCATCTCGTCGAAGAAGACGATGACCGGGGTGCCCTCGCTGGCCTTCTCGCGGGCACGCTGGAACACCAGGCGGATGTGTCGCTCGGTCTCGCCGACGTACTTGTTGAGCAGCTCGGGGCCCTTGATGTTGAGGAAGAAGCTGCGGCCCTCGCTGCCGGTCTTGGCCGCGACCTTCTTGGCCAGCGAGTTCGCCACGGC
>JALZDI010000239.1 GCA_030862655.1 Actinomycetota bacterium
GCCCGGCCGCGGTCTACGTGCACCACAGCTCCAAGGAGGACCTGCTCTACCTGATCAGCCGCGAGGGGCACGACCGGGCGCTGGCCGTGCTTCGCGAGGCGGACGCCCGCGCCGTGCGGGACCACTCCACCGACCCCTACGACCGGCTGCGCGCGGCCATGCACGCGTTCACCCGCTGGCATGCCGAGCACCACACCGCGGCCCGGGTGGTGCAGTACGAGCTGGCGGCGCTGTCGCCCGAGCACCGGCGCGAGATCGCCGAGCGGCGGCGCGAGATCGACGCGCACATGCGCGACCTGATCGCCGCGGGGGTCGAGCGGGGCGCGTTCGCCGTACCCGACGTGGCCGGCACCGCGCTGGCCCTGCTGTCGCTGGCCGTCGACGTCGCCCGCTGGTACCGCGACGACGGTCCGCGCGATGCGGCGTCGGTGGCCGACCTGTACGCCGACCTCGCCGTCCGGATAGTGCGCCGTGACCCTGCGCCGGGTGCTGCCTCGGGACGCCGGTGACCGTGCGTGATTTTGTTTGAATAGTCAATTGTTGACGGCGTATCCTCAGGGGTATGACCAGTACGGCGACGGCGACAGCCACCCGGTGGCTCACCCCCGACCAGCAGCGGGCGTGGCGCACCTACCTCATGGGCACGACCCAGCTCACGGTGCGGCTCGACCGCGACCTGCAGGAGCGACACGACCTGTCGCTGCCGGAGTACGAGATCATGGTTCGCCTCTCCGAGGCCGAGGACCGGCGGATGCGCATGTCCGAGCTCGCCGACTCGCTCAACCACTCCCGCAGCCGACTCACCCACACCGTGGCCCGGATGGAGGCCGACAGGCTGCTGGCCCGCACCTCCTGCCCCTCCGACCGCCGCGGGATCTTCGCCGAGCTCACCGACACCGGCATGGCCCGGCTGGTCGAGGCCGCGCCCACGCACGTCGAGGGCGTGCGCCGCCACCTGATCGACATCGCCTCGGCGGAGGACCTGGCCGTCGTGGAGCGCGTCTTCGGCGCGGTCGCCGAGTCCATCTGCGGCGAGCAGCCCTGGCCGGGAGGCTCGTTCAGTCGCGCGTGAGCTTGCGGTAGGTCACCCGGTGCGGCCGGGCGGCCTCGTCGCCGAGCCGCTCGACCTTGTTCTGCTCGTAGTCGGCGAAGTTCCCCTCGAACCAGAACCACCTCGCCGGGTCCTGCTCGTCGCCCTCCCAGGCCAGGATGTGGGTGGCCACCCGGTCGAGGAACCAGCGGTCGTGGGAGACGACCACGGCGCAGCCCGGGAACTCCAGCAGGGCGTTCTCCAGCGACTGCAGGGTCTCGACGTCGAGGTCGTTGGTGGGCTCGTCGAGCAGCAGCAGGTTGCCGCCCATCTTCAGCGTCAGCGCGAGGTTGAGCCGGTTGCGCTCGCCGCCGGACAGCACGCCGCCCGGCTTCTGCTGGTCGGGGCCCTTGAAGCCGAACGAGGCGATGTAGGCCCGTGAGGGCATCTCGAAGCTGGCGACCTTGATGTGGTCGAGCCCGTCGGAGACGACCTCCCACACGTTCTTCTTCGGGTCGATGCCGCCGCGGCTCTGGTCGACGTAGGAGATGCTGACGGTGTCGCCGACCTTGAGGCTGCCGGCGTCGGGCTGCTCCTGGCCGACGATCATCTTGAACAGCGTGGTCTTGCCGACGCCGTTGGGCCCGATGATGCCGACGATGCCGGCCTTGGGCAGCGAGAACGACAGGTCGTGCATCAGCGTGCGGTCGCCGAAGCCCTTGGTCAGCCCGTCGGCCTCGAGCACGACGTCACCCAGCCGCGGGCCGGCCGGGATGTTGATCTCGGAGACGTCGACCTTGCGCGAACGCTCGGCCTCGGCGGCCAGCTCCTCGTAGCGGCCGAGCCGCGACTTGCTCTTCGTGGAGCGCGCCTTGGGGTTGGAGCGCACCCACTCCAGCTCCTTCTCCAGGATCTTCTGCCGCTTGGCGTCCTTGCGGCCCTCGACCTTCAGCCGGTCGCGCTTCTTCTCCAGGTAGGTGGAGTAGTTGCCCTGGTAGGGGTGGGTCTGGCCACGGTCGAGCTCGAGGATCCACTCGGCGACGTTGTCGAGGAAGTAGCGGTCGTGGGTGACGGCCAGGACGGCGCCGGGGTACTTGGCCAGGTGCTGCTCGAGCCACTGCACCGACTCGGCGTCGAGGTGGTTGGTCGGCTCGTCGAGCAGCAGCAGGTCGGGCTGCTGCAGCAGCAGCTTGCACAGCGCCACCCGGCGGCGCTCACCGCCGGAGAGGTTGTCGACCAGGGCTTCCGGCGGCGGGCAGCGCAGCGCGTCCATCGCCTGGTCGAGCCGGGAGTCGATGTCCCAGGCGCCCGCGTGGTCGAGGTCGCCCTGCAGCTCGCCCATCTCGGCCAGCAGCTTGTCGTAGTCGGCGTCGGGGTCGGCGAGCTCGGCAGAGATCTCGTTGAACCGGTCGAGCTTGGTCTTCACCGAGCCGACGGCCTCCTCGACGTTCTCGAGCACGGTCTTGCCCTCGGTGAGCGGAGGCTCCTGCTCGAGGATGCCGACGGTGGACTCCGGGTCGCGGCCGGCGTCGCCGTTGGACGGCTGCTCCAGCCCGGCCATGATCTTCAGCAGCGTGGACTTGCCCGTGCCGTTGGGGCCGACGACACCGATCTTGGCCCCGTGCAGGAACGACAGTGTGACGTTGTCGAGGATGACCTTGTCACCGTGGGCCTTGCGCACGCCGCGCAGCGTGTAGACGAACTCTGCCATGGCTCCCGAGCCTACGGCCCGGGCCCAACGCCGCCCCAGTCGGGGACCGCCGCGCTCACGCCGCCTCGCCGTCCCGGCCGGCTTCCTGCTCCCCGGTCCGCCCTGGCTCCCGTTCACCCGCCCGCTCGGCCGCCCGCTCACCCGCCCGCTGGGCGGTGCCGACCGGGTACAGCGGCTCACCGGTGGCCGGGTCGATGCCGACCGGGCTCTGCTCGGCCTCGTCGAGCACCGCGCCCACCGCCGTCCGCTCGTCGTGCCCCGGCTCCGGACGCGTCGTCTTGCGGAAGACGCTCGTGCCCCGGGCCAGGTCGTGGGCGACGGTGGTCGCCTCCACCACCTGCCGCTCGCGCGGCTGCCCGTCCGGGGTGGTCCACCGCTCGGTGCGGACCTTGCCGATCACCACCACCGGGTCGCCGACGTGCACCGACTCCTTGACGTTCTGGGCGAGCCCGCGCCAGCACGTCACCGACGTCCACACCGTCTCGCTGTGGCGGTACTGCCCCTGCGGGTCACGCCACCGCGGTGTGGTGCCGACCCGGAACGTGGCCATGTCGAACCGGCCCATCTGCTTCAGCAGCACGTCCTGCCCGACGTAGCCGTGGAGCGTCACCTGCACCTCGCTCATCTGTGCCTCCTCCTCGTCGCGAGCACCGGTCCACGATGACCGCCGGCGCCGGCGCGAGAGGAGGTCACGAGGCCCGGCTGTGCAGGACGTCGCGCGGGCCGTCGGCTGTGCAGAAGTTCCGGCCCATACGGCGCCGGCCGCCGGTCGGCGTCAGCGGCGGCGTGCGGCCGCGAGCCCGTCGCGGCAGCTGCGGTAGGCCTTGATCTCGGCCTGGATGGGCTCGACGACCAGCGTCTGCACCACCTCGGTGATGCCGGCGCGCAGCCGGCGCTCCACGCCGGCGGCCCGTCGCTTCGCCGACAGGTTGGCCAGCAGCCGGGCCAGCAGCGCGAGCACCAGCCCGGCGAGCACGCCGCCGAGCAGCATCAGCGTCGGCAGCGGGATCCCGCGCCAGTCGGCGGTGGCCGGCTCCGGCAGCCCCAGGTAGCCGAAGACCGCCAGCCCGGTCAGCCACAGCCCCCCGAGTACGGCGACCACGAACAGCGCCCACTGCAGCCACTGCACCCCGGTCCACCACAGCGGCCGGCGCGTCGGCCCGAGCTCGGTCTCGCCCACCGCCCGGTCCAGCGCGTCGCCGATGTCGTCGAGCCGCGACACCGAGGCACGCCGCACCGCACCCGCC